>JAYEMD010000031.1:0-57327 GCA_034717895.1 Campylobacterota bacterium
TAGGAGCAGGAACAAATGTCAGCATTATTTCATTGCGTATCTAGCTTTGAATTTCTCAATTCTACCAGCTGCATCAACAACTTTTTGCTCACCTGTGAAGAACGGGTGACATGCAGAACAGATATCGATTTTCATAGTATCTACGTTTGATTTTGTTTCAAATGTATTACCACATGCACAAGTTACCTTACAAGCTTTGTAATCCGGGTGAATATCTTTTTTCACATTGTATCCTTTTTAATTTTGTAATTAAAGGGTCGCTTCTTTGTCGCCCTTTATGAAAGTTGGGAATTATACTTAAATAAACCTTAAATTAAGTTTAACCTTGAATAAAACTTATAATGATGTTTATTATAATCAAACTCCAGACAATTTGCCTGCAGTAAAAGCCGGTGGTGACCGGTAACCTCTAACCTTTTTTTCTCGTCTAATGTTTTGCGTAAATATTGATCTGCATAAAGCTCATCAACATTATATATAGGGTCACCCACTATACTGTGTCCTATAGAATCCAAATGTACCCTTATTTGATGCTGTCTTCCCGTAAGAGGTACTGCTTTTAGTAAAGTTTGATCTTTTACTGCATCATAACATATAGACTCGATTTCAGTATATGACTCTTTTCCGTCAACCTCAACAGCCATCTTTACTCCAATTGTGCTTTTTAGAGCTTTTTTTATCGGCTTATCTATGTTTTGTTTACCCGTAAACTTACCTTTAACTATTGCTAAGTACTCTTTATTGTATTGTTTGTTTTCAAACATATCTTTTAATAACATATCACTGTATTTGTTTTTTGTAACAAGAACCAAACCTGAAGTTTCCTGATCTATCCTATGTCCTAAATTTGCATCATCACCAAAATGGTATCTTATCTCATCCAATAAAGAGTAGTCCGTATTACGGGAGGTGGGATGTACCACTACACCAGAGGGCTTATCAAACAGTGCAAAATCTGAAGAGTTGAATATTGGTTTTAACCCTCTTGTTATCCCCTCAAATAATGCTACTTGTATATAATCACCTTTTAACTTTTGCCCATTTTGAAGTCTGTTACCCTCTTGGTCAAACACTCGCCCCTTTGCAAGTATCTTTTGTGAAAAAGAAACACTCAAACCAGCTTCATCTATTAAAAACTGTTGTATCTTTTTATCTTTTACTGCGGTAAACTTTTTTAGCACAAAAGGCATCTAAACTCCTAAATATGGGATTTTTTAATATTATTATTATATCTAAAACTCTACTAATACCATATTAAGTGATTTTTTTGTAAAATACGTAACTTTTTTACACACAAGATAAATTTTGGAGTCAATGTGAACGATATAACATTAATAGTATTATGCGCAGGAGAGTCATCTAGGTTTAGCTTACAAGCAAAAAAACAATGGCTAAGAGCAGATAACGAGCCTTTGTGGCTAAATGTAACAAATAGACTTTCTTCATATGAAAACTTTGCAAAAACAATAGTTGTTGGACACAAAGAGGAAATAGATTATATGGAGAACTTTACAGATGATTATACATTTGTTGCAGGTGGTAGCACAAGACAAGAGTCAATGAAAAATGCTTTACAAGAAGTAACAACTAAGTATGTGATGATAACTGACGTTGCAAGATGCTGTATCCCTAAAAATATTATAAACGAGCTTATTGAAAATAAAGATAAAGCCTTATGTATAGTTCCTGCATTAAATGTAAGTGATACTACAATATATAAAGGTGAAACTTTAAATAGAGATGATATAAAACTTATTCAAACACCTCAACTTTCAAATACCAAGACTTTATCAAACGCACTTCAAACTGATATAGAGTTTACCGACGACAGCAGTGCCATAAAAAATCTCGGCGGCACCGTTCATTATATAAATGGTTCTTTGGAGTCAAAAAAATTAACTTTCGGTGATGAGCTTAACGATATCGGGTGCTTAAAGGCACCCTCTAGTGACCATTTTACGGGAACCGGGATAGATATACATCAATTTGAGCAAAATAAGCAGATGGTACTAGGTGGCGTTAAAATTGATTGTGATTACGGCTTTAAAGCACACAGTGACGGTGATGTTCTTATTCACAGTATCATCGATGCTTTATTGGGTGCAGCAGGAGCCGGTGATATTGGGGAGTTCTTCCCTGATACTGATAATAGATACAAAGGTGCCGATTCAAAAAAGCTTCTGGAATATATTGTTACATTTATTAAAAGTGTAGGATTTGATATAGTAAACGTTGATTTTACTATATTAGCGCAGAAACCAAAAATAAATCCACACAAATCTAATATCAAATCATCTGTGGCTTCACTATTAAATATACCGAAATATAAAGTGAATATAAAGGCAACTACAGGTGAAGAGATGGGCTTTGTTGGAAGAAGTGAAGGTATTGCAGTATTAAGCAGTGCAACATTAAAATATCATAATTGGACGGGAAAATGAATATACTAATAGTAGAAGAGGAAGTTTATTTAGCACAGAAAGTGGCAATAAGACTTCAAGATGAAGGTTACACGTGTACTCACGTTACAAATATAAAAGAGATCAATTTTGATATAAACTATTGCAGTATTCTGCTATCAACAAATTTAAGCAGTGAAGATGTTCACAAGATCATCACAAGCTTTAAAGAAAGCATTATAATACTACTAGTATCTTATGTTAATGACGTAACAGTTACAAAACCTCTAAAAGACGGTGCCAATGACTATATCGTAAAACCTTTTATTATGAATGAACTTGTAAGAAAGATATCACACTTTGCTGAATTTAAAAGGCTTCAAAGTGAGAATAAGAATCTTCATAACTATATTGAATTTGCATTTAACAATGTATCTTATGATATAGATATACCAAATACACTACCATTTACAATAGAAACAAACGATCAAAGAGTTGCAGACAAAGTAGTATTTGATATAGCTAAAAACCTTGATAAAACAATTAAATTTGTTTCTTTGGAGAACAATACAAAGATAGAACCTAGTGATTTTGAAAATGATCTTCTTTATATATATGATTTTCATTATGCAAAAAAAGTATCTAAAGATATGATACTAAACACAATAGAAGATCTAGACGCAATAGTATGTTCCTTAGAGGATATAGAATCTGACAAATATGAAAAAGTTCTTATTAAATCTGCCAATAAACTTTCAAGTGTTGATTCAATCTTAACAATCAATGACTATGTTAAAATGATGGTTACCAGTTTTCAAGACAAATACCCTGATACGGAGCTTAGCAAACGTTTAGGTATCAGTAGAAAATCACTATGGGAAAAACGTAAAAAATTTGGTATTGAGAAAAACAAGGATAATAAATAATGAGAAAATTTTTCCTAACGGTAGGATACAGCGGGTTAAGCCCAAAAGCACCCGGAACTGTAGGGAGTTTCATATCTCTATTATTGGGGATGCTGCTTTTAAACTTTATGCCTTTAACAACACTTTTTTTACTTTCACTCCTTATTTCTGTATTTGCAGTAAAGCAGATAGATATATATGAACAAGAAACTAACACACATGACGGCAAAGAGATCGTTATAGATGAACTAGCAGGTATGTGGATAGCAATGGGAGTTGCCGGTGTAACTGCCGATAACTGGATCATGGCAGGATTGGCTTTTATATTCTTTAGAATCTTTGATATTGTAAAACCATCAGTAATAGGAAAAATAGATAGAGAAGTTAAAGGCGGCTGGGGAGTAATGGGTGATGATATATTAGCAGGGCTTTTTGCTGGACTTTGTACTGCACTAACATATCATTTCTTATTTTAATAATAGTTTAGATATAATCGCGAAAATAAATACCCAAAATTTAATATAAAGAAGAAAAAATGAGAGACATTAGAAACATTGCCGTTATCGCACACGTTGACCACGGTAAAACTACACTTGTAGATGAGCTTTTAAAGCAATCTGGTACATTTGATGAAAGAGATGAAACAGAAGACAGAATGATGGATAGTAATGACATCGAGAAAGAAAGAGGAATTACTATCTTAGCCAAGAATACGGCAATTGACTATAAAGATACTAGAATTAATATCATCGATACTCCGGGACACGCCGATTTTGGTGGAGAAGTTGAGAGGGTTCTTAAAATGGTTGATTCTGTTTTATTACTTGTTGATGCACAAGAGGGTGTTATGCCTCAAACTAAATTCGTTGTAAAAAAAGCACTAGAGATTGGACATAGACCAATTGTTGTTGTAAATAAAATTGACAAGCCTGCCGGTGAACCTGACAGAGTTGTAGATGAAGTATTTGACCTGTTTGACCAAATGGGTGCAAATGAAGAGCAACTTGAGTTCCCTGTTATTTACGCAGCTGCTAAAAACGGTATCTCTAAAATTGCATTAGATGATGATAATGATAATATGATCCCATTACTTGATATGATCCTAGAAGAGGTTCCTGAACCAACTGGATCTGATGATAACGGTCTTCAACTTCAAGTATTTACACTTGGATACGATAACTTTATCGGTAAGATAGGAATTGCAAGAATCTTTAACGGTACAATCTCTATGGGTGAGAACGTAACTTTAGTTAAAGCTGACGGTGAAAAAGTAAACGGTAGAATCACTAAGCTAATAGGTTTCAAAGGTTTAGAGAAAATGGATATTGAAAAAGCAGGTCACGGTGATATCGTTGCAATTGCCGGTTTTGAAACTGTTGATGTTGGAGATTCTCTATGTGATCCTAAAAATCCAATGCCGCTTGATCCGTTACATATTGAAGAGCCTACACTATCTGTAACATTTGCGGTAAATAACTCTCCATTAGCCGGTACTGAAGGTAAGTTTGTAACTTCAAACAAAATTCAAGAGAGACTTGATGCGGAGATGAACACAAATATTGCAATGCAGTATGAAGCTAAAGGTGAAGCTGCATTTGAAGTAAGAGGAAGAGGTGAACTACAGATCACTATCCTGGCTGAAAATATGAGAAGAGAAGGTTTTGAGTTCTCTATCTCTAGACCGGAAGTTATCGTAAAAGAGATCGACGGTGTTAAGATGGAGCCCTTTGAGCACCTTGTGTGTGATGTTCCCGATGAGTTCTCTGGTTCTGTTATCGAAACATTAGGTAAAAGAAAAGCAGTTATGTCAAACATGATCCCAATGGGTGACGGACAGACAAGAGTTGAGTTCGAGATCCCGGCACGTGGATTAATCGGATACAGAGGTCAATTCTTAACTGATACAAAAGGTGAAGGTGTTATGAACCACTCATTCTTAGAGTTTAGAGCATATTCAGGAGTTGTTACATCTAGAATGAACGGTGCACTTATCTCTACAGAGCAAGGTGAAGCGGTAGCATACTCAATCTTTAACCTTCAAGACAGAGGTGTTATGTTTATAGACCCTCAAGCTAAAGTTTACGGTGGTATGGTAATTGGTGAGCACAGCAGATCAAACGACCTTGATGTAAACCCTGTAAAAGCAAAACAACAATCGAATGTAAGATCATCTGGTGCAGATGATGCTATTAAGATCATCCCTGCAAAAGATATGACTTTAGAGCATGCTTTAGAGTGGATTGAAGATGATGAACTTGTTGAAGTTACTCCCGAGAACATCAGAATCAGAAAAAGAGAACTAGAGCCAAGTGCAAGAAGAAGAGCTGAAAAGATCAAAAAAGGTCTTTAATAATACCAAGTAAAGGTTAGAGTTATGAAAAAATTATATCTAGTAAGACACGCAAAATCAAGTTGGAAGGATATAACTTTGGATGACTTTGATAGACCTTTAAATAAAAGGGGTAAAAAAGATGCCCCTTTTATGGCAAAACTGATAAAAGAGCAAAGAATAATACCTGATATACTCATATCAAGCCCTGCAAATAGAGCAAAAACTACAGCACAAACTTTTCATAAGATATTAAATCTTAAAAAAAATATTTTATTTGACAAAAAACTATATTTTGCCTCACTAGAGGAGATTGAAGATACAGTTACACATATTGATGACAAATATGATACGGTATTTATATTTTCCCATAACCCGACACTTAATGAATTTATAGAAAAACATCTAGAGATATATGACAATCTTCCAACTTGCGGTATTGCAGGTATGGTCTGTGAAACTAATAGTTGGAAAACTTTTTTAAAACACAATCTTGAACTTATCATGTTCGATTATCCAAAAAACCATAAAGATGGACAATGAAAATAACTGTTAATGCAAAATGTCCCTGTCAAAGCGGGAAGAAGTACAAACACTGCTGCATGCTCTTTCATAAAGGGGCAATAGCAAAAACAGCATTAGAGCTTATGAGATCAAGGTATAGTGCATATGCAGCTAATGATTATAAATATATTATTAAAACAACACATACGCAAAATCCCGATTTTACTTTAGACGATAAAATGTGGGGAGAATCAATTCTTGAGTTTAGCAGGTCTAGTGAATTTCATAATCTAAATATACTTGAATTTATAGAGGGTTCAGAGGAAGCTTATGTGACGTTTGAAGCCGTTATATCTCAAGATTTAAATGATGCAACATTTACAGAGAAAAGTAAGTTTTTAAAAGATAAAGGCAGATGGTTCTATCACAGCGGTAAAATGTACAATAACTAATTTTTAGTGTCATTTTGATATAATTAAAACTATTTTACAAGAGGAAAAACAATAATGAGTTTAAAAGAAAATGTTGAATATGTCAAAGAGGAAATATCAACGCAAGAAAGCTTTATAGAAAACTTTTTTAAATTAGAAAAATTTTTTAATAAATACAAAAAAACAATAATTGGTTCAGTATCAATCATCATAATGGCGATTGCCGGCTTAGCAATATCTGATTATAATGCAGAGCAAAATAAAATTGAAGCTAATGAAGCATTTAATACACTTCTTGAATCACCTGAAAATAAACAAGCACAAGAGATATTAAAATCAAAAAATAAAAAACTATACCATATAGCAATGTACATGAATCAAAAGTCTTCAAATGTGGAAACTGAATTTCTTAAAGAATTAACACAATATTCACAAGCTATACAGAAAAATGATACAGATGGTATAAACAGATCCGCACAAGATCAAAAGTTTATATTAAAAGATTTTGCAATATTTAACAAAGCTCTAATAGAGGCTAAAAAAGGTGATTATAAAAAAGCCAAAGAGACTCTAAGATTAATACCTGAAACTTCAGGTGTAGAGCCATTGTCAAAAATGCTTGCACACTATCTACTAACAAAATAGTAAAATATGAAAAAAATACTTTATACACTTTTGTTTGCATCACTTTTTATTGGATGTTCTAGTAAAAAATACTTTGAACCCAAATATACAGAAGGTGAATATAATTCAGAAGAGAGTTTTAATGACTCATTTATAAAATCTTATAACAATGAGGGTATAACCCTTGACAATAAATTTATCTCTAAAAAAGAACTTTTAACTTTAGATCTAAAAGAGGGTTATAGCTTTATCAATGAAAATGATCAGATCATTTTAGCAGTTAATAATGAAGCAAAACTTTTAATTATAGATAACAAAGTTCAAGAGGAACTTCAATTTGATAAAAACATAATAAGTGCTTCAATTAAAGGTAAGCTCTTAGCACTTGGATTTGTGGATAACTCCATAATAATATATGATAGGGAAACAAAACAGGTTCTATTCAAAGAATATTTCGCAAGTTCTATTATAAATGATATGAGAATAGCAAATCCAATATTTATGAAATCAATTTTACTTTTCCCTACACTTGACGGAAAAGTTATAATCTTGGATACAGATAAAAAAACTATATTAAGAACTATCAATGTAGATCCAAAAAATAAAATCAACAATATTATATTTTTATCAACTTTAAATGATACATTAATAACAGCAACACCAAATAAGATTTTTACATTTAACAACGGTATAATCAATGTACAAGAACATGATATAAAGAATATTTTGATAAACAAAGAAGATATATTCCTCTCAACAATAGATGGAAAGATCATTAAATATGACCATAACCTAAAGTTAATAGAATCAAAAAAGTTCAAGTATGCAAACTTCCATGCTTTAGGTTATGGTTCATCACTTTATGCACTGGAATCACAGGGTTATCTTATTAAACTAAACAATGATTTGTCTGAAACAAAAATATTTCAGTTCCCATTTGACAATAGTAAAAAAACTGTTATTCTAAAAGATAAAATATATTACGAAAATAAATTCTCTACGCTAGAATAATGTCTCATATAATAGATGCTTTTAAGGAGAATCTTATCATCATAAAATCTCTTAGTTTAAATACTCAAGAAGCTTATCTAAGAGATATAAATGATTTTAATATGTTTCTACAAACTAAAAATAGTGATCTTATCAATGCCCAAAGTGAAGATCTGATCCAGTATCTATCATCTATAGAAAATCCAAGAACACAAAACAGACATCTAAGTACCATAAACAGTTTTTATAATTTTTGTGAAGAGTATTTTGATAAAATAGAAAAACCAAAAGCTTCTTTTGCCAAACTTCCAAAAACTTTGCCAAAATATCTTCCAAACCATACAATAATTTCAAATCTATCACTTATAGATACTTCAACCATACTTGGCAAACGAGATTATGCTTTGATACTTTTTCTTTATGCAACGGGGGTAAGGGTAAGCGAACTTATAAATATTAAGAAAAATGATATAGAGGAAAACTTCATAAGGGTACTTTATGCAAAGGGCTCAAAACAAAGAGTTGTCCCAATCGCGAAAATAGCTTTGGATGCACTATACGATTATTTAGAAAACAGGGATAAAAAAAGTGAATATCTATTTTTAAACTATCAGGGCAAACCTATAAGCCGTATATCCGTATTTAAAATTACAAAAAAATATTTTGATGTTTCCCCACATACTTTTAGACACTCCTATGCCACCTCACTTATTTTAGGAGGTGCAGATCTTATGGTAGTAAGTGAACTATTAGGACACGAAAATGTTGAAACCACACAAATATATACACATATTGAACAACAACACCTAAAACAAACTATCAGTAAGTACCATCCATTAAATAAAAGGGATATCAATGACATTATGTGATATAGGAAACAGTACCTTTCATTTTAAACAAGGGAAAAAAGATTTTAAGATATCTATTAATAAAGCTCTTAAACATTTTCCTAAAATAAAAGGTAAAATATATTTTATAAGTGTGAATGAAGAAGGTACTAAAAAGTTTTTAACTATCTATCCAAAAGCTGTTAATATTGAAAAAGCAATTGAATTTAAAACAAAATATAAGGGTATGGGTCTGGATAGAAAAGTTGTTTGTACCTATATAAAAGATGGTATCATTATAGATGTAGGTAGTGCTATTACTGTTGATGTTATGGACAATGGTAAACATAAAGGGGGTTTAATAATTCCCGGATTTAATGCTTATAATAAAATTTACCCACAAATTTCAAAAAAACTCTCATTTGTCTTCAAAAATGATATAAATTTAGATAAAATTCCACTAAATACACAAGATGCGATAAACTACTCAATAATTGGTTCTATCGTATCACAAATAAAAGATATATATGAGAAATATGATAAAAAAATATATTTTACCGGTGAAGACAGCAAACCTCTTCTTAAATATTTTAAAAATAAAAATGTAAAGTATAAAAAAAATTTAATATTTAACAGTATGAAAAGTATTATAAAGAATAAAGGAAAATAGATGTTGACAATAGCACTTCCAAAAGGCAGAATTGCCGAACAGACACTTGAAAAGTTTGAAAAAGCTTTTGATGAAAAATTTGTTTTTGAAGATCGAAAACTTATACTTCAAAAAGCAGGTTTCACATTTTTAAACGTAAGAAATCAGGATGTACCAACTTATGTAATGCACGGAGCTGCTGATCTTGGTGTAGTCGGTTTAGATGTACTTGAAGAAAAAGAGTACGATATAGTTAAACTTCTTGATCTAAAAATAGGACAATGTAAAGTAGCCATAGGTCTTAAAAAAGGTGATAAAATTGACTGGAACAGATCAGAGATCACAGTTGCTACAAAACATACAAAAATAGCCAAGAGATTCTTTGAAAGAAAAGCTATGGCAGTAAATATTGTAAAACTGTACGGTTCAATAGAACTTGCACCACTAGTAGGTCTAAGTGACTGCATAGTTGATATAGTTGAAACAGGAGAGACTATGAAACAAAACGGTCTTGAGGTTGGTGACACTATTATGCAATCGTCTGTACACCTAATAGGAAATAAAAACTCTTACTACAGTAAAAAAGATCAAATACTTACACTAAGAGAGAAACTTGCATAGTCTTGATCTTTATGCCTTAGTTGAAGAGCACCTTGGATTTGAAGAGGAGATTAAAACTCTTTATTCCAATATAAAAGAGCTTGTCCTAGAAACAAAACCTGCCGCATTGATAGATATAGGGTGTGGACAAGGTGAGTTTTGTAAAGCTGTTCAAGAAGAGGGTATAAAAGTTCTAGGGGTTGATCTTAGTCAAAAACAGATTGATGCCGCACAAAAAAAAGGTGTTGATGCTCAATGTATAGATATAAAAGATATAAACCAAAAATACGACTGTGCAACTGCAGTTTTTGATGTAATTAATTATCTTCCTAGAAACTATATAAAAGAGTTTTTAGCACATACCTACAATCTTCTAAATGAAAATGGCTACTTTATCTTTGATATAAACAGTTTCTTTGGCTTTGAAGATATTGCACAAGGTAGTTTAAATATTGATACAGAAAAGAAGTTTATCGCAATAGATGCACATTTTGAAGATGATACCCTCTATACGGATATTACACTTTTTACAAAAACAGATGATCTGTATAAAAAAGATACGGGAACTATTGAGCAGTACTTCTATGATAACAATTTTTTAAAACAAGCCCTAGAAGATAGTGGTTTTGAAGTTGTAAAAATAGTTGATTTTAATCTTCACAGTGAAGACGAGTGTGATAAATTTATTTTTGTATGCAAAAAAATATAAAAGGAACAATATGATAGTAGATATAATTCAAGATGTAAGTTATAAAAATTTAGTTGAAACTCAAATCTTTGAGCTAATAGAATACCTTATAAATAAAGATGAAGAGTTCTCGGTAACAGCTAATATAAACGGTGTCTCTTTTGATCCACAAATACCTCAGAGTATATCAGACGGTTTTCAGAAGTTTACAATGTTCACACTTATGAACTATACTTTCGAAACTTTAGAGTTAACAGAAGAGAATATAAAGTTTGAAGCAGGTTTTGGTGCTGAGAATTTCGGCTCTGAGGTTACCATACCCTTAACGGCAATCTTTCAAATTGTTGTAGATGAATCAATTTTATTTATTAATCCAACGGCAACTTTAGATAAGCATATTAAGAAAGAGGAAAATACTTCAGATCAACGTCAGCGTTCTATGAATGCTTTTAAAATGAATAAAAGTAACAAAAAACTTTTTTAGTTTGAAAGAAGATCTTTAAGGCTCTGTTTGGGGTCTTTACCCTCCAGTATCAGTTTTACTTCATTTGCAATTGGTGTGTAGATATTATTCTTATTTGAAAGATTATAAATAGCCTTTGAGGTCATAACACCCTCTGCAACCTCACCAAGCTCATCTAAAATAGTTTCAAGTGATTTACCCTGAGCAAGTCCAAGCCCTACTCTAAAGTTTCTACTTAATCTACTGCTTGCAGTTAAAAACAGATCCCCGGCACCGCTTAGACCGATAAATGTTTTCTTTTTTGCACCGTAGTGCTTCCCAAATCTTTCCATCTCCACAAGTCCTCGTGAGATAAGACTAGCTCGTGCATTGTTTCCAAGCTTTAGCCCCTCACAGATACCGCTTGCAATTGCCAATACATTTTTATATGCACCTGCAACCTCTGCACCTATTACGTCACTACTATAATAGGTCTTTAAAAAGTCAGGGAACAATGGAGAAAACTCTTTATAGAATTTTTTAGATCTTGAGTTTATCACTATAGCAGCAGGAAGCCCCTTAACAACTTCAGCAGCAAATGAGGGTCCAGAGATAAAACCAAGATTCCTCCTTGGTACATACTCTTCATATATCTCCTGTAAAAAAGCTCCCGTAGATGCTTCAATACCTTTTGCGGCAACCAATACTTTTTGATTGTTGTAGATAAAATTCTCTTTTAACCATACTCTTATTTGTTGTGCAGGTATAGCTATGATAAGATATTCACACTTTAACGCCTCCTCTAAAGAAACAAAGTTTTTAATATCTTTTTTTGTTCTGCTTGTGATAAGGCACTTCTGCTTCTGTGATAATGCAAAATATAATGCCTGCCCCCACTTACCTGCACCTATTACTGCTATACTATTCATCTTTTAAACCTTTTATTTTATCTATATTGTTTTCTATAATCTCTATAATTTCTTTTGCACCTATCTCTTTTGCTATCTCTAAAGCCTCTTTATGATATTTAAGGGCATTATCTAGGTCAGCTTTATCTTGATACACTGTACCTATGTTTCCTAATTGACTTGCTATACCCTGCATATAACCGATCTGCCTGTCAATCGCTAAAGCCTCTTTATGATATTTTAAAGCACTGTCCAAATCACCTTTATTTTGATATACTACCCCTATATTTCCTAATTGATTTGCCACACCCTGAATATAACCGATCTTTTTAGCTATCTCTAAAGCCTCTTTATAATATTTAAGGGCATTATCAAGATCACTTTTATTTTGATATACTAATCCTATACTTCCTAAAGAATTAGCTACACCTTGACTATCTCCAATCTTCTTACTTATCTCTAAAGCTTCTTTATAGTGCTTAAAAGCATTATCTAGGTCACCTTTATCTTTATATACTATCCCTATATTTCCTAATTGACTTGCCACACCCTGCATATAACCGATCTTCTTATCTATACCTAAAGCCTCTTTATAATATTTAAGGGCATTATCAAGTTCACCTTTATCTTTATATACTATCCCTATATTTCCTAATTGATTTGCTGCACCCTGCATATAACCGATCTTCTTATCTATACCTAAAGCCTCTTTATAATATTTAAGAGCATTATCAAGATCACCTTTATCTTGATAAACTGTACCTATATTTCCTAAATCACTTGCCACACCCTGCATATAACCGATCTTCTTATCTATACCTAAAGCCTCAATATAGTATTTAAGGGCATTATCAAGATCACCTTTATTTTGATATACTACCCCTATATTTCCTAGTTGATCTGCCATACCCTGCATATAACTAATCTTTTTAGCTATCTCTAAAGCCTCTTTATAATATTTAAGTGCATTATCAAGATCACCTTTATTTTGATAAACTGACCCTATATTTCCTAAATCACTTGCCACACCCTGCATATAACCGATCTTTTTAGCTATCTCTAAAGCCTCTTTATAATATTTAAGGGCATTATCAAGATCACCTTTATTTTGATATACTATTCCTATATTTCCTAAAGCAGTAGCAATGTTTTTATCATCTTTTAACTGTTTAAATATTTTTAATACTTTTTTGTAGTTGTTTAAAGCATTATCAAGATCACCTTTGTTTTGGTAAACTATTCCAATACTTCCTAACACTAAAGCTTTTTGATAGTCAGAATTATACTTAGTGCAAATTTCTAAAGCTTTATTATAGTAGTCTAATGATACTTCATAATTAGAAATACTCAAAGCCTCATCAGCTATATTAAACAGCAGTTCAAACAATACTTTTGGTTCCTGATGTTGATGTAGTGTTATATATGTTTTATATTTTGATATATATTCATCAATCTTTTTATTTTCTGCTATATCACTTTTATCAAAAGAATAAGAGTGGTCACTAAACTGGTAAGAATAACTATTTATTGAAAAAAAATCAAAAGCATTTTCTTTTATTTTTTCTAAACTCTTATTATCTAATATCAATATTGTTTTTAAATCTTTTTCAGAAATATAATCTCTGAAAAACTGCAATTTCTTTATAATTTCATCTATATCTTTATGATTAAAAAGATTTATTATATAAAAGCTTTTATCTTCTTTTGCAGTTAACTCTTTTAGTATATTATTTGTTGTGGGCATATAACTTTTAGTATTGGTATTTTCTAAAAGTGTATCTTGAAGAGCTATTGACAACTCTTCACTATTCGCTCCTAAAATTATAAGAGCTGATGTATTTTTTCTAAGTTTTAAAATCTTAGAAATTCTTTTAAATGCAAGATTTTCTTGACTAGTTAGGTAGTTTTTCATCTTCTATTTTAAGATAGCTTTTAAGAACTTTTACAACTAAAGGATTTACCTCATACCAAATCTTTCCATTAAAGTATGCAAATACCAATCCCATCTTTATAGCTTTCCCCAAATTTTCCAAACTCTCTTTTGTATCATCTTTTGGCATTTTATTATCAAGAATCTCTTTTAAAAAGTTTTTCATCATCATAATTGCAGATGAAAGGTTTCTTTGAAGATGCTCTATAGAGTAATCCAACTCTTTCATACTTATCTTCTTTTCTTCAAATGTAGAAGCCTCTTCTGCTGCAAAATGAATAAGCTTAATAAGTTGTCGCAAATTTCCACCGCTATACTCTATAGCCTCTTTTATTACGTCATCTTCAATTAATTCTTTATTTGCAATTCTTCTCTCAACCACATCACTTAATAAATCTTTATCATTACTATTTTCATTACCTTGGAAATCATTAAGTTTTAGTGCAAATTCTCTAATATCTTTATCATTAAAAGTTTGTGTTCTTCTTAAATGGATAGGCATAGTTATGATCTTTGTTAAATTTATCTCATCAAGTGATCTTAAATCTTCTAGGAATAACTTATCGGTATTTTCTTTTTTTTCTAAATCATCTATAACTATTAGTATATCTTGAGATAAATTTTTGGTAACTTTATAATCAGTTATGAGTTCATTTAGAAGTTTTATCAACTCTCTTTTTTTAATTTTAAATATTTTTCTTGCATCTTCTCTCATTGTATCATTCAGTCTGTAAGAGCTGGTAAATTCTGCACCTACACTTAACATACTAAAAAATCTAGCCTTTGCTTTTAAAAATGCTGAAGCTTGTATCTGCTCATCTGCACTAGAAGATGTTGACTCTACAACTTCCAAGCTACCATTTTTTACATCTTCAAGCTTTTTTAATTTTTCAATATAGTTCTCTTCTAAATCTTTATCTCCTAGAACAAGACGATTGCCAATCATAAGTAAAATATCAATAATATCAATATTCTCATAATCAAATATCTCTTTTCCTGAAATATATAGAAAATCATACTTACTTTCAAGCTTTGTATATTTTGTCGTTAAAAGGTTTAATATAGTACTTTTTCCATTACCGCTTTGACCTGCTATAAAAAAGCTTTTTGTGGGTACCTCATTTTTCATTAAAGCATTAACAAATCTCTTTAAATCATCTTCATAAAGAGGAACATAAAACTCTTCATCACCATGCTTTAAAAATTTCTCAGGTGCAAATACAGAATATATCTCATCTATTGTTGTTGCTTTTTTCATATTTAAATACCTTTTGTACTTATGCTAATCTTTCTTTTAAAAGCTTATTTACAACCTGCGGGTTAGCAGAACCCTTAGATGCTTTCATAGTTTGACCCACAAAGAATGCAAACATCTTCTCTTTTCCACCTTTATACTCAGCAACTTTATCTTCGTTGTTTGCTAATATCTCATCTATGATTGCTAAAATTGCACCATCATCACTTACTTGTTTAAGTCCAAGTTTCTCAATAACGGCATCTATAGTATCATCATTTTCCATTAAGTGATCAAGTACTTGTTTTGCTGCTTTTCCGGAAATAGTACCGTCTTCGATAGTTTTTACTAGTGAACCTAATTTTACTGCACTTACAGGTGAGTTGGTTACACTTATCCCCTCACAAAATCTTCCCTGAAGTTCAACAGTAAGCCATGAAGAAGCATTTTTACCGCTTATACCGCATGACATCATCTCTTCAAAGAAATTTGCCATCTCCTTAGTACTGCAAATCACACCGGCTTCATAAGCTTTTAGTCCAAAATCTTTCACAAATCTTGCTTTTTTAGCATCTGGAAGTTCAGGTATATCTGAGTATCTCTCTATCATCTCATCTGTGATAATTAACGGTAACAGGTCAGGGTCCGGGAAGTATCTGTAGTCTGCAGCATCCTCTTTACCTCTCATAGATCTGGTTTCTCCCGTATTTACATCAAAAAGTCTTGTTTCTTGAACAACTTCTCTTTCATATACACCATCTTCCCAAGCTTCTGTTTGTCTTTGGAACTCATACTTGATAGCTTTTTCAATAAACTTGAAACTGTTCATGTTCTTTATTTCACATCTTGTATAAAGCTTCTCATCCCCTTTTGGTCTAATAGATACGTTTACATCTGCTCTAAAAGATCCCTCTTGCATATTTGCGTCACTTATACCTATATATCTTACAATACTGTGCATTTTTTTAAGGTAAAGTATAGCTTCTTCCGCACTTCTCAAATCTGGTTCCGAAACTATCTCCAGAAGTGGAGTTCCCGCTCTGTTTAGGTCAACTTTAGAGTGGTCACCTTCATGGGTACTTTTACCTGCATCATTTTCAAGGTGTGCTCTTGTTACACCGATTGTTTTACTAGTACCGTCTTCAAAGTCAATAACAACCTCACCAAATCCTACAACAGGAACTTCAAACTGAGATATTTGGTATCCGGTTGGAAGATCTGGATAAAAATAGTTCTTTCTGTTAAAAATCGACTTTTGATTTATTTTAGCATCTATTGCTGTTCCTAACTGTATAGCTTTATGTACCGCTTCTTTATTTAAAACAGGAAGAGCCCCAGGAAGTCCAAGACAAGTGGGACATACATTAGTATTTGGTTTTTCACCGAAACTAGTAGCACATGAACACCAAAGTTTACTATTTGTATTTAACTGTGCGTGAACTTCTAAACCTATAATTACTTCAAACATCTATTATTATTCCTTTATTATATTTTATTTTAATACTTCTATATCTGCTGTTATTTTTAGAGTTTCAAAATACTCTTTTAAAAAGCTTTCTTCTCTTTTTTTCATAATCTGTGAAAAGATCTTGTTCTTTACTTCACTAAAAGGAAGCTCTTTTACCTCTTTTTTTGCCTGAACAAAAAACATATTATAACTATTATTTTGGGTAAATATTGAACTGAAGGTTTTTTCCTGAGTGTTATTTATAACATATCTTACCTGAGGATTCATCTCTTGCTGCTTGAAAGTGATATTTTCTACACTAACGCTTTTATCGTTAAGCATTGGGTTTAATCTTATTTGTTCCAAAGAGTTTTTAGATTTGGAAATATAAACAGTAACATCAATAGTTTCAGCTACATTAAACTGTTCTATATTATTGTTGTAATAGATTTTAATATCTTCTTCATTTGCTATATTTAATTTACCCGCAGCTATTTTCTTTATAAGCTTTTGGTGCATCAACTGTTTTTTTATATTCTCTTGAAATTGTGTAAAATCATTTTTTTGTTTTACTATCTCTTTAAACTGAGCTTCACTAACACCGTTTATAGATGCAAGTTTCCCTATATATGCTTCAATCTCAAAAATATCAACATCAATATTATAAAGTTTTAACTGCTGAGAATACAAGCTTTCCTGTATCAAGTTTTCAACCGCACTGCTTTTTGATAAACCTTGAGTCTGCACTCTTTTATCTATATCATAATGTGTTATAACGTCGTCATTTACGATAATTGCTATACCGTTAATTAAGCCTGCATTTAAAATTGTACAACTAAGTAAAAAAGCAAAAAGATATTTGCCCATTATTATCCTTTTTTTTTATATTTAAATATTAATGTTATTTTACCATAAAGATAGTAAAATCATTGTCCAAATAGTTTTCTTTGATCTTTAAGTTATTTGTTTTGGAACTGCATATATCTATAACTTCATCTTGCTTCACATCGTTAAAAGTTATATTTTTTAAAAAATTAAACACAAAACCTTTGTTTGAATTTTCAAAGCATTTTGTTATAAATATCTCGATCTGATCAATTTTCATAATATTCATAGCACCGCTGCTGATATAATAATCTGCATTGGGACAATCTTCATAAAGTATGTTTTTTTGATAAAAATCAAGTGCGGGGAACCTATTTTTGGAAATCTTTATCATCCTTTTTTCTATATCGATACCCGCATAACTTACCGGTATTTTATTATTTACCGATAAATATTGATAATATTCACCAAATCCACACCCCGCATCCACAATAGTAGAACTACTTATATCTTTTTTTAAAAGTTTTGTAATAACTTCAAATCTCTTATATTGGGTATATTTATTCTGCCAATGAACCCCTTGTGCGGATACTCCAAACTCAATAAAAGCATCTTGGTAGAATTTTTTATTAGATATGTTTTTCAATTTTCAACTGTTCTATAATTACGTTATTATCTTTTATAAATTTTGAAATCACATTTGAATTTGTATGTTCATAAGCTTTTTCATATACTATTCTTTTAATACCGCTAGCTATAAGATTTTTACTGCACTCACTGCATGGTTCCAAGGTTACATATATAGTTGCACCCTCTATACTGATCCCCTTTCTTGCCGCCCAGATTATAGCATTCATCTCTGCATGTATCTCATATGTTTTGGACCATTCGTGATGATCTTTTGTATATTCACCGTCCCAATGCTCACAGCAGTTTGTATACCCGGCAGGTGTACCGTTGTATCCGGTACTTAATATCCTACCCTCTCTGACTATTACTGCACCCACTTGTTTAGACACACATTTACTTGCACTTGATATCTCACGTGCAATATTAATAAAATTTTTATCGCTAAGCATATTCATCCCCGTCATTAATAGTTCTATTATAACATAATTGTTATGAATTAAGTATTTTTTCGATATACTCAATCCATGATAGTATACGGAAAACAAACAGTATTTTATATTCTAAAGAAACACCCGCAGATTATAAAACAGATATATCTGACAAAAGAACTTGATAAAAAGATTTTTAAAAAGTTTATGGATACGGGTGTAAAGATTATAAAACCAGATAACAAAAAGGCGCAAGGTCTAGCTAGAGGAGGAAACCATCAAGGGTTTCTGCTGGAGATAGATGAGTATCAATTTGCAGATATTGCAGATGTAAAAAAAGGTAATTTAGTAGTTGTACTTGATGGACTTAGTGATGTGGGAAATATAGGTGCAATAGTTAGAAGCTGTTATGCACTTGGTGTTGACGGTGTCATTGTAAGTGGAATCAAAAACTTTAACCCCTCACCTGTTATAAGAACAAGTAGCGGTGCTATGCTTGATATGCCTGTTGCAGTTTATGAAAACAGTTATGATCTTGCCAATGAGTTAAAACAGGTTGGATTTAGTTTAGTGGGTGCAGATATGGACGGCTATGATGTTAAAGATATACAAAGAGAATCTAATCAGAAAACTGCATTGTTCTTGGGAAGTGAAGATAGGGGACTTTCAAATAAACTTAAAAAGAAACTTGACCTTAAAGTTTCTATAAAGATGCAGAATAATTTTGACAGTTTAAATGTATCGGTTGCAGCGGGAATATTAATATACGAACTGAAATGAAAATGATCAGGGCAATATTTATATCTCTAGTTACATTTGTCTATCTAGACGCTGATATCCTAGATGATAATATAAAAAACATTTTAGGGACAAAAGAGTATAAGATTCACAAGAATCTTATAACTCTTTTATTTAAAGATAGAGATAAATATATCATCAATGAAAAGATCAGATACCATAAGGTTTTTTCTACACTTAAACAAAACGGTTTGCTTGATCTTGAATTGAACAAACCTTCAAATATAACACTTGAATTTAGATCAGTTAATAAAAATGCAAAAGCATATAAAATGCTAAACGATACCCTTAAAGCCTTAGGGTACAGATACTTTTTTACAAACTCTCTAACTATAGATGAAAACAGTCAAATGCTATGGAAGATATCGTTTAAAACGGAATATATGATTGATCCCGTGTTTTTGTTAAAAGAATTACAGCAAAAAAATTGTAAAATTCTAAAAGTAGAAAAAAAGGCTTTAGATCATTGGTATTATGAACTGGATTTTAACGACTCGTTTATAAATCAGGCATATAGAATAGAAAAGGATGAAAAAGTTTCATTCCAAAAACCTCTACAAGAGTATATGTTGGAGATTGAAGATGTAAAGACTCTTCAAGTTATCAGCAAAAAATTAAATAATTGGTATCCATATATTGTTTTTTTTGATAAGGATTTAAGACTATTAAACATTATCAAAAAAAATAGAATTTACAAAGGATATAAAACAAAGATACCGCCAAAGACCAAATATATTAAGATTAGTGATATGTATAATCTTATAAATATAAAAAGAGGTCTTAGTATCATAGTTAGATAAGGAAAAAAAATGTTTGACGAAATAGAATTTGATAGAATAAAAAGATTACCGAAATATGTATTTGCAGAAGTTAATGACCTTAAAATGGCACAAAGAAGAGCCGGTCATGATGTTATAGATTTTTCTATGGGAAATCCTGACGGTGACACACCGGAACACATTAGAGAAAAACTTGTAGAATCGGCACAAAAAACAAAAACTCACGGTTACTCATCATCAAAAGGGATACCAAAACTTCTTGAAGCAATAGCAGGATGGTATAAAAGAAGATACAATGTTGATCTTGATCCACAAACACAATGTGTAGCTACAATGGGAAGCAAAGAGGGATATGCACATTTAGCTTATGCTATCACTAATCCAGGTGATGTAGCAGTTGTACCGGATCCAACTTACCCGATTCACTCTTATGCATTTATACTAGCAGGTGGTAATGTACATAAATTTGGTCTAGTGTTTGATGAAGACTATAATATAGATGAAGATCAGTTCTTTGAAGATCTTCATAGAGTATTTATGGAAGCATCACCGAAACCTAAATATGTGGTGGTAAACTTCCCCCATAATCCATCTACTGCAACAGTTAGCCCAGAGTTCTATGTAAGACTTGTAGCTATGGCTAAAAAAGAGAGATTTTATATCATCTCTGATATAGCTTACGGAGATATCACTTTTGACGGTTATAAAACTCCTTCTATTATGGAAGTTGAGGGTGCTACTGATGTAGCAGTTGAGTCATTTACACTCTCTAAGTCATACAATATGGCAGGATGGAGAGTTGGATTCTTTGTTGGTAATGAAAAACTAATTGGTGCACTACAAAAAATCAAATCGTGGCTTGACTACGGTATGTTTACACCAATTCAAGTAGCAGCTACAGTAGCCCTAAATGGTGACCAGCAATGTGTGCAGGATATAACGGATAAATATGACCATAGACAAGATGTACTAATAGATGCATTTACAAATGCAGGCTGGCCTTTAAGAAGAAATCAGGCAAGTATGTTCGTATGGGCTAGGATACCAAAATGTGTAGAGCATATGGGTTCTTTAGAGTTCTCAAAAAGACTTTTAGTTGAAGCAGGAGTTGCGGTAGCTCCCGGTATCGGATTTGGTGATTACGGTGAAAACTATGTAAGAATAGCACTAATTGAAAATGATAAAAGAATAAGACAAGCTGCAAAAAATATAAAGAAATTTTTAAAACAATTTGAAGAGTGTGATATACCTGATTCGGATGAAGATATAAAGTAAACAAGGATAAAGTATGAATCCAGCTAAAAATATCAAAGAGTTAAAACAAGTTTTTAGATTCAACGATAAGTATCTTGAAGAGGAAAACGAAAAATTCTTTGTAAATCTATATAAAAAAGATATGAGAAAGCTGGAGATTGATATAGAAGACTCTGAAATACATTATGATACTTTTTATATTACGGGTCAATCTGGAAATGGTAAAAGTACAGCTGTAAATCAATTAAAAAAAAGTGATGCCATTACTAACATATATGATGTTAGACATATATTTGCAAATGACCTTTTTGACTTTCCTGATGAAGTAACTATAGTTGATGTACTTCTTATGATAGGTATGGATCTTGTTTCAGGTGATGAAAAACTTGAAAAAGTATATTTAAATAAACTGCAGGAGTTAAAAGATATAAATGTAGGAAGGCTTGAAAAGTCTTATAATAAAGAGCTAAAAGATACAGATACCAAATCAGCCGGTGTTTATGCAAGCGGTGAGCTTGGATGGCTAAAAATTTTTAAATTTGGCGGGAACTTAAAAAGAGAGTTTTCTGATAGTGAACAAAGTAGAACACTTCTGCGAAAACTTTTTTTACCAAATAGAAGAGAACTTTTAAATCTGATAAATGAGATCATAAAGAAACATAACCCAGATCAAAATAAAAAACTACTTCTTATCATCGATGATTTAGAGAAAAGAAACTTATCAAAAGAATTATTCACTAGAGATAAAGAATTACTAGAAAAAATAGAGGTTTTAAAAGTAATTATGATACCTGTAAATTATGCAAATAGTGGAAAAGTATATAAACTATCTCTTAGACTAAATCAAAACCCAATCAAAGCAGATGAAAATGATAGTAAACCAAAAAACAATAGAGAACTTTTAGAAAAACTTATCTATAAAAGGATAGATAAATCTCATAAAGAACTAATACCCAATAGTGATGAGATATTAGGAGAAATCATAGATAAAAGCGGTGGAAATATAAGACAACTTCTAAGACTAATATATGAGGCATCTTTAAATACTAGATATGATGAAAGGGAAGCCATAAATGAATTGGATGTAAAAGAGTCATCTCAAGAGCTTTTAAACCTTATAGCAATAGGTGTAAACGATAAACAATCTTTTTTAAAACATATAGATGATAAAAATATACCGGATGAGAATGAGATAGAAAAATTTAGAGAATCTATAGCAGACAATTCTATTTTTGCATATTTTAACGGTCAGCCATGGTACGAGGTAAATCCAGTAATAAAAGAGTATATAAAAAGTATAGAAGTGTAAAGATGGAGAGTTTAGAAAGTAGTTTAACCTCTACAGATAAACAAAAACTACAAAAACTAAATAAAATCATCTCATATAGCGAAGAGAACGAACAACTACTTTTTTTAATAGCAACCGATACTAAAAAACTAAATAAAATATTTGAAGAGTATTTTTTGCAAACTCTAGAAAATAGTATAAAAATAGTTACTTTAAAAGATGGAGTTTTTAAAGATATAATAAGCAATATAGAAAAATACAAAGATATCTATATCATAATAAATCTTTTTGATACAAAAGAGTATAAAAAAATAATGGAAGAGTTTCAATTTAAAAGAGACTATATCCCTCAATATAGATTAAAACTTATCTTTTTATTTACTAAAGAACAATATGAAACTTTTAAACTTAAAGCTTATGACTTTTTCTCTTTTAACAACTTTTTTCATCTTTTTATTGATAATAGTTTTGATTTTGAATGTGATGCAGACTTATCTGAACTTAACGATATGATAACTGAGTATGAAGAGGTAAAGGATACTAATATATCAAAACAAAAGAGGATGAAATATCTTTATGATATAGCTAACAAAGCCCACGACTTTTCACAATATAAAATTTCATTAAATTATTTAGATAAAGCATATAAATTAGCAACCAAATTAAAAGATATGTTTATGGTTGCCAATATATCTGGTATAAAGGGTGATATTTATATGAATTACGGAGACTTAAAAAAGGCTTTAGAGTATCAAAAAGAATCTTTACATATTGCAAAAAAGATTAATTATAAAAAAGGTATATCTTCTAGTTATGGGAATATTGGACATATATATATAGATTTGGAGAACTTTGAATTAGCAATAAGCAATTATAAAAAAGCTTTAGATATTTCAATAAAAGAAAAAGATAAACATAATGAAGCACTAGCATTAAAAGATCTAGGATATTTTTATCAAGTTAAAGGTAAGTTAGATTTATCATTAGAATACCTTAATAAATCATTAGTGATTTTCAAAAACTTAAGAGATATAAAAGGTGAAGCAAGTACTTTAGGCTATTTGGGAGGTGTTTATAATAATAAAGGTGATTTTGTTTTATCATTGAAATATATGAAAGAATCGTTAAAAAATAATAAAATTATAGGCTTTCAAAATGGTATATTAGATAATTTAATAAGTATGGGAAATATTTATACCAATACAAATGATTTTGATTTAGCTTTAAAATATCAAAAAGAAGCACTTACTATAGCAAAATCCTTAGGATTTAATGGTATAATTGCAAAAATAGAAAAAAGCATAAAAAATATAGAGAAAAAAAGAGAGACTGAATAATGTTAAAAATAGGAATAGTTGGAGTTGGAACTGTAGGGCAGAGTGTTTGTCAAATATTAGAAGAAAATAAAGATATCATAACAGCTCGTGCAGGTGTGGAGATAGTACCGACTATTGGTGTAGTGAACAACCTTTCTAAAAAAAGAGACGTATCTATTGAGATAACTGACGATCTAAACAAAATACTTGATGACGACTCTATTGATGTTGTTGTTGAGCTTATGGGTGGTGTTGAGAAACCTTACGAGGTTGTAAAGAAAGCTTTAGAAAAAGGTAAAGCTGTAGTTACTGCAAACAAAGCACTTCTTGCATACCACAGATATGAACTTCAAGAGATAGCAGGAGATACTGCCTTTGAATTTGAAGCTGCCGTTGCCGGTGGTATACCTATTATCAACGCTTTAAGAGAGGGTCTTAGTGCAAACCATATAGAATCAATAAGCGGTATTATGAACGGTACCTGTAACTATATGCTAACAGAGATGATAAACAACGGGGTAGAGTATGACGCTATACTAAAAGAGTCTCAAGAGTTAGGTTATGCAGAAGCTGATCCAACTTTTGACGTAGGTGGTTTTGATGCTGCACACAAACTTCTTATCTTAGCTTCAATTGCATATGGGATAGATGCAAAACCTGAAGAGATACTAATAGAGGGTATCCAGAATATTACGGGTGATGATATTGCATTTGCAAAAGAGTTTAACTACTCATTGAAACTTCTAGCAATCGCAAAAAAGAAAGAGAATGAGGTTGAACTAAGAGTTCATCCTGTACTTATACCTTCTTCACAAATGATCGCAAAAGTTGACGGTGTTATGAACGGTGTATCAGTTATAGGTGATAAAGTCGGTGAGACTATGTATTATGGACCGGGAGCCGGCGGTGATGCAACGGCAAGTGCGGTAATTGCAAATATTATAGATATTGCAAGAGCAGGTAAAAGCTCACCTATGCTTGGATTTAAAAAGCCTTTAGAAACAGGACTAAAACTTGCAAACTGTGATGATATACAAACAAAATACTACATAAGAATGGAAGTTGAAGATAAAAGCGGTACATTGGCTAAAGTAGCATCTATACTTGGAGAGGATAATATCTCTATAAAAACAATGATACAAAAAACTTCTAATGAGGATACGGCTACTTTACTTCTTACAACACACACATGTAAAGAGAAAGAGCTAAAACAAGCTCTGGCACATCTTACAGACTCAGGTGTTGTAACTAAACAACCTTCTATGATAAGAATAGAAGAGTAATATTAAATAAAACAAGGGATACTATGAAAAAGTTGATCATTCTTTTAACTTTTCTCACCCTTGCTACATCCTTAAACGCTAAAGAGTATTTTTATGAAGGTGATAAAAAAATATACCTTTATAAAGACAGAAGTAAAGCATCATCTCCATATAAAAAATACTACCTTAATTCAAAAAATCAATCTATATTAATTCAAAAAGATATTATTATCAAGTTTAAAGCATTTGCTACTGTAACTGCTATTATAGAAGAATATGATCTAGATATAAAAAAAAGATACAATAAGACCAGATATATACTTTCTGTAAAAAATATTGACGATATCTTTCATATCTCTAATGAAATAAATAATAAAACATATGTAGAGTATGCTTACCCTAAATATATAAATAAAACACTAAACAAAACCTATAAAAAAGGCTCTTCAGCCGGTACCGGTGGTACATCTTTGGGAAGCGGTAAAAGTATATCTGAAGCATTTAATAAAAGATAAAAAGATATTTAACATACAACACAATTTCTTCCGCTTGATTTTGCTTTATACAGAAGATTATCTGCTCTTTTAATTAGTATATCCTTAGTATCATCATCAATTATCTGTGTAACTCCCAAAGATATAGTAACGGGTATATCATTATAAAACAATGTATTTTCTATTAATTTTCTAATCTCTTCTGCTTTTTTCTGTGCAGAGTTTATACCCATGTTTTCTATAAGTACAACAAACTCTTCACCGCCCCATCTCACAAAAAGATCCTCTTCTCTTAAAAAACTTTTTACGATTAAAGAGAGTTTTTTTAGTATCTCATCACCTGCTAAATGACCATGGGTATCATTAATCTTTTTAAAGTGATCAATATCAAAAAATATCAAAGAACCGTTTTTATGTTTTCTTAAAAATTTTTTCAAATATTTATCAAAATATCTTTTATTAAAAGCTTTTGTAAGTTCATCCGTATCTGCCTTACTTTTAAGTATAGATGATCTTTGGTTAAGTTTTGTAATAGTTTTTACATTTTCCTGTATCTCACTGCTAAATTTATTTAATACTATATATAATATTGTAAGGATAAGTAAAAAGATCATTAAAGTAAATGAATTAATAATTACAAGAGATTTATTGTTGTTTTCTATAAAATCTGTTATATCTTTCAATATTATTATCTTAGATATATTCTCCCCTTGAAAATCTCTTAAATTTAAATTTGTATATACCATATATGTTTTGTTATTGTAGTTGATCAATTGCTGAGTTTTACTTATATCTATACTCTTTGAGATATTATCAAATAAAGGATTTTTAGAGATTATAGAGTATTCACCGATCATTGGGTATTTTTTCTGTGCCAACAATACACTAAGTGCTTTTGTCTTTACCAGTATCTCTGCTTCTACATTAAATTGTTCACTTAATATATCTACAAAATATTCCGGTTTTATACCAAACTCTAAAACTCCTACATGTTCTTTAGTGTCCATATGAATATAAGGTGTGGCCACCCTGTAAACGATACCGTTCTTTCCAACCTCAAAACCGGTTTGTTCTTTTAAAGAGCTGTTTGCATAGGCGACCATAGGTCTTTTTTTACTAAGATCATCATCAAAAGAGTTAGGTTTGTGCATCCTTAAAACTGTTACATTATTTTTATCTATAAAATGCATAACTTGTAGATTTTTATCTTGAGATTTATACAGGGCAAAGTCTTTATTTAAAAAACTATACAGCTCTTCTCTTTTATCTTTTTTAAAATATTGAAAAATTTTATCAGAATATAAGAAGTGTCCGATAATCATTGTATATTTATCGATGAGATTAATTTCCGCATTTATAAACGTTTTTGAGATACTTCGGGAAAAGTCGTATTTTTTTGCATCTAACAGATCTTTGTGATGTTTTATATCAAAATATACTCTTGTTGCTAATATTAAACCGAATATAACCGATAAAGTTAAAATATACTTTCTTATAATATTATCCGTTTTCATCTCTATTGCCTTTATTAAATAGCTTGCACAACCTTGTTCCTACCGGTTTTTTTTGCATCATACAGTGCGTGATCTACCCTTTTGAAAAAATCACTTTTTGTTTCATCTTTTTGATATAAACCAACTCCAAAACTTGAAGTTAACTTACCTACAATTGAAAAGCTTGCTGCTTCTATACACTTACGCAATTTTTCCGCTAATATTTTTGCACCCTCAACCGTATTTAAAGGGAGGAGTATCACAAACTCTTCCCCTCCCCATCTTGCAAATATATCAACTCTCTTTAAATTGTTTGAAACCATTGAGGCGATCTCTTTTAACACCTCGTCACCTACATGGTGACCATAGTTGTCATTTATAGATTTAAAATGATCTATATCAAGTATAATCATACTAAGATCAGTCCCGCTCATTTGTGCTTTCTCACACTCAAACTCAAAGAATTTATCAAATTTAGCCCTATTAAAAACACCTGTAAGTGCGTCAATACTTGCCTCCTCTTCCAAGGTTGCCGTCATATTGTATAACTCATCAACTTTATTTTTCATAGCCATATTAAGTGTACTTAACTGCTCTTTTGTCTGTTCAAACTCAGTTACGTCATGTCTTATTGCGATATATTCAATAATATCACCGTCTATATCTAAAATAGGAATAACAGTTGAATCTACAACATATTTTCTTCCATCTTTTCTCATATTTGTAATAACACCTTGCCAGGCTCTTTTAGATTTGATAGTATCCCAAAGCTCTTTAAATGCCGAACTTGGCATAGACGGATGCCTTACCACATTATGCGGTTTTCCTATTAACTCTGATCTTCCATACCCGCTTAGTTCACAAAATTTGTCATTAACATATGTAATAATACCTTTGGTATTAGTTTTTGAAACAATATTACTTATATCAACTGCTTTTTTATATTCATTAAGAAGATTTGAATGTTCGCCGATAGAACTTATCTCTTTACTTTGTATCTGCTCATAGGTTTTATATAATTCACTTGCAATACTTAAAGAGACTTTTTCCATATCTTTTAATAAACCAAAAGAGATAATCTCTTTTTCGTAAAACATTGTTGTAATTGTATTTTTCAATGCAATAAATAGATTGAAAAACTCAAAATCTCCAACCTCATTATCGCTTAATATCTTTAAAAATTTCATTTTTGTAGGGCATTCGGCTATTGTAAGATCCCACTGCATAACACTTATAATACAGTCAAAAAAGTCATAAAATATTTTTTTATCTTCATCTTTTATATTCATAGAATGTTGTACGAATATAGCCTTAACATCATCCCCGTCAAGCCATCTGTCAATTATATCATTTCTATTAACTCTTAAAAAATAGGTATAATCCTTAACTTGTATTATATTCATCCCTTTATCATTAACCATCTTATATCCTACATCTTTTTTCAATTAATAATATTTTAACATATTTATTATTTTTAATCGACAAATTTATCTCTAATTTCTAAAAACTTATCTAAATTGTCCAAAAACAGATCAACCAACAGTGGATCGAATTGTTTCCCTTTTTCCTCTCTATATAAATTAATTATTTTTTCAAGAGACCAAGCCGGCTTATAACATCTTTGGCTTCCTAAAGCATCAAATACATCCACAATTGCAGTAATCCTTCCGTAAATATGTATCTCATCCTCTTTTATACCCCTTGGGTAACCTTTACCGTCCCACCTTTCATGATGTTCATAAGCAACAATTGCCGCTGTTTGTAATATAGGTCTTGTGGAGTGATTTAACATCTCATAACCTGTAGCGGCATGTGTTTTTATAATCTCAAACTCCTCTTTGTTTAGTCGTCCCGGTTTATTAAGTACTGCATCAGGTATTGCGATTTTTCCTATATCATGCATAGGACTTGCAAGGTTTAAAAGTGCTGCTTTCTCATCGCTCAAGCCGTAAAGTTTTGCCAGAAGTTCTGAGTAAAGGGCAACTCTTTTAACATGGTGACCGGTCTCTTTACTTCTTGTTTCACCTATCTCACCCATTTTATATATGATCTCTTTTTGTGTATCTTCAAGTTCTACATGTAGATCTCTTAGTTCACTCACGTCATTCATTATATGTAAATGCTCAATCACTTCACCCTCAATATCCAATATTGCATTTATTGAAGTATCCACATAATAAGGTTTTCCATCTTTTCCTATATTTGTAAATAAAATTTTTACTTTTTCTTTATTATTGAGTTTTTGTTTAATATTCTCACAGTCACTATTCAAAATATGTTTTCTATCTCGAAGTTTTTCACAGTTCATTCCAATAAGTTCCCTCTCGTTATATCCGCTTATTTTACAAAACTCATCGTTACTATAGGTTATTACATTATTTAGATCTGTTTTTATTACCGCTACGGTATTATTTATTGCCGATTCATATTGTCTGGTATAATTGACATTTTCATTTAATGATCTGCTTGTATCATCAAGTTGGGACTTTAAAACCTCTTTATATTTTTCAAGTTCGGTTATATCATTTCTTAAAGCTATATATTCTTGTACCTCTCCGTTTACGTTGAGTACGGGTTTTATAAATGTTTGCACCACATAATAATCACCTGATTTTGTTTTGTTTTTAACTTTCCCCTGCCAAATCTTTTTTTTATTTTTAATAGTATCCCACATATCTTCAAAAGCAGCTTTTGGCATATCCTCATGTCTTACAATATTGTGAGGTTTGCCAACAAGTTCATATTCACTATAACCGCTTATTTGGCAAAACTTTTCATTAACATAAGTAATAATACCCTTAGGGTTAGTTTTTGAAACAATAGAGGCTTTATCAACTATCTCCTTATATTCATTTAAAATCTTTTGCTGACATAAAAGAGAATACTCTTGTCTAAAGTATTTTGTCCAAAAATCAACTTTAAAAATAAGTTCTTTTGATGAGATAGGTTTTCTGATAATATCCGAAACTCCCAACTGAAGAATCTTCTCTTGACTAGTAAGATCATTTGCACCGGAAAGTACCAGTATAGGTATATGCTGCCGATTTAGTCCTTTAATATTTTCAATAAGTTTAATTGGATCCACACTACACATCTCAAGGTCTATAATGATTGTCGTAATATCACTTTTTTCAATTAACGATATAACATCAACCGAGTTTTGTTTTATAGAAAGTTTGTAATCTCTTGGTATTAAAAGGTTTTGAATCTGTTCAACTACAAAATTTGATTTTTGTATTAATAGAATTTCATTCAGTATAAATCTTGATGATATGCTTTTAATTGAACTATTAATTATATCAATCAATTCATCTATTGGCTGCTTCTTTTGTAAAAATTGTATAATACCGTTAAAATAAAGGTATTCCTGATACTGAGTATCCAAACTTTCCGACAACACCATAAGCTTTGAATTTGTTGTTATTTTTAGAAAGTTTAAAAGCTCATTATGTTCACTTGTATCTGAATCAAGATTCACTATAATATAATCGTATTTTTCCTCTTTTATATAGCTCATTACATCATCATATGAATAAGCACTGTTTACAACATAATCCAGAGTGTCAAGCTTTTGTGATAATTTATTATTATATACTTCATCATATTCTACAATTAAAATATTTTTATACAATTCAAATATATTATCGTCAATTTTACTGCATTCTCTCATAAAAAGACCCTTGAATAAAAAATAATCTATAGTTTAGTTAACTTTATCTTATAAAATAATAATTCGACCATAAACATAAACATTATTATGTTATTATTCCACCTATTTTAAAAAAAAAGGAGATAAAATGAAGTTAATTTTACTTATATTTCTTACTTTTAGCAGTTTCTTGTATGCAAAAGAATACACCATAAACCTAAAAGGTGAGCAAGTAAAAGAAAATATCACAATTAAAGTTGAATTAAAAACGGATGATGAAGGCAAACCTTTAGCCCAGCAAAAATACGATATAAGAAATTTAGAAAATATAAATTCTTTAAAAATAATCACAGCCTCCGGACTTCTTGGTACATTAAAAGATGAAAGGGAGATAATCGCATATTACAAAACAAACTTAAATGTGGGTGGATTAAAAATTAGAAACCTCTACAAAGCGGCAGTTACTAGAATATACGGTGAAGAGGATAATATCACTATGAGTTTTGATCCTGACCACTACCAAAATATTATCTCTTTTTTAAGATATCATAATGTAAAACAAGATCTTATCAAAGACATAGACAATATGTACGGGACGTGGGAAGAAATTGACAAATAAGTATGCAGACTACAAAGATGTAGATCAAGAGTTATTGCAGCAAGATATTGATGCAATAAAAGAGACAATAGGTGAAACAACAAAGGGAGATTTTCAACATTTACTAAAACTAGAAAGATGGGGTAGAGTAGCCACTATGAGTGGCTTTTTACTTATACTTGTTATGACAACAATTCCCATCTCTTATTTTCTACTTTTTTTAACAGGATTTTTCGCTGCAACTTTAATAGGTATAGGAAATGTGGGAAGATGGGCAAATGTTGCACACCCAATTTTACACGGTGCATATGATAAAGTACCAAATATCCCTTACCGTTACACTAAAGAGGGGTTTGCAAAAGGCAATAGAAGATATATAGACTGGTTAGATTGGATCAAGCCTGATGCTTGGATCTTCGAGCACAATATTATGCACCACTACCATTTAGGGGAAGATGACGACCCTGATAATGTGGAGAAAAATCTAAAATGGCTTCATGATAAAAAGATGCCGATATTTTTTAAATATGCTACTATTTATATATTTGCCGCTGTTTGGAAACTGGCATATTATGCACCCAACACATTAAGAATACTTGAAAACAAAGATAGAAGAAAACAAAAATTACCTGAAACAAAAGAGTATCAAATAAGTCCCTTTAAAAAGAATGGTTTCCTTTTATGGAGAGATTATATACTTCCATACGGTATTTTACAATTTATAGTATTGCCCCTTCTATTTTTACCGCTTGGGATAAATGCCGTAATTACAGCTTTTGTCGTTATATTTTTCGCTGAAGTTATTGCTAATCTTCACTCATTTTTAGTAATCGTACCAAACCACTCTGCAGATGATATTTATCAATTCAGTACACCTCATAAAACTCAAGGGGAGTATTATCTACGGCAGATAATGGGAAGTGTAAACTATAATACGGGAACTGATCTAATAGACTTTGGACACGGTTTTTTAAACTACCAGATAGAACATCACCTATTTCCGAATATGCCCCACAGTTTTTATCAAAAGATGCAGCCAATCGTAAAAGAGATATGTAAAAAGCATAACTTAGAGTATAGACAGGAGTCTGTATTTAAAAGAATCGGTATGACTATTGATCTTATGGTCGGGAAAACTAAGGTTCTTAGAATAGACGGTGTTTAAGAAGTAGAATTAATACTACCTCTTTAAGATTTGAACTACTCTAAAATAACTACTCGGTTATTTTAGAGATCAGCTCTTTAGCATTTTCCAATGCGGTTTCACTACAATCTTTATCAAATGTTAAAGCTACAGCCATTCTTCTTCCAAGATGCGTTTGAGGCTTTCCAAATACTCTTACAAAAGAGTTGCTTGTAAAAATACTTGGATCTATATTAAGCTGCGGATTAAATGTATCCGTTGTTGATTTATATGCTGCACTAGCTCCCGCTCCATAGTTGATAAAATCAAGGGGCAAGCCTAAAACAGCTCTTATATGAAGTGCGAATTGCGGTTGGGATTGTGTAATCATAGTAACCATACCCGTATCGTGTGGTCTAGGACTTACTTCAGAGAAATAGACCTCATCACCTTTTACAAACAGTTCAACTCCAAATATACCACGACCTCCAAGACCGTCTGTGATCTTTTGGGCTACATCAATAGCTTTTTGTTTTGCAACTTCGCTCATATTCATAGGCTGCCATGAGAAGATATAATCACCCTCTTTTTGGATATGACCTATAGGCTCACAAAATGTAGTTCCTGTTTCATTTCTAGCAGTTAGCAAAGTGATCTCATAATCAAACTTTATAAACTCCTCTACGATCAACTCACTTGCATCACCTCTAGCTTCCTTTGCAAGTTCCCAAGAACTTTCTATATCATCAGCACCTCTAGCTACACTTTGGCCGTGACCCGAACTAGACATAACAGGCTTGATAACACAGGGATAACCGATTTTGTTTGCTGCTTCTTTTAATCCATCTAAAGTTGTTACGAACTCATATCCGCTAGCAGGAAGTTTTAGCTCTTCACAAGCAAAGACTCTTATATTTTTTCTGTTCATTGTTTTATTTACAGCTTCTGCATTAGGGATCACGTGAAAACCTTCACTCTCAGCTTTAAACAATGAAGAGATACTGATAGCTTCCACTTCCGGTAAAATAAAGTCAGGCTTCTCTCTTCTTATTACATCTAACACTTCATTTTCATTTTTCATATTAATAACATATGATCTGTTTGCCACAAGATGAGCCGGTGCATTTGCATATGAGTCTACGGCAATAGTCTCTACACCAAGTCTTTGTGCCTCAATAACCACCTCTTTACCAAGCTCTCCGGAACCTAATAACATAACTTTAATACTGTTTGATTTTAACGGTGCAGTAAATTTCATCTAAACTTCCTTGAATAATTGTTATGACATTTTATTATATGATTGGTTTATACCTTATTAAGCATATTGTGAAATATAATTGAACCTAAACTTAGTCATAAGAATTGTTTGATTGTGTTTAATATTTAATATAGAGTTTATTTAGTATAATCATCTATTAATTTCATAAAATAAAAAAAGAAAAGGAAATAACCATGGGAATGCCTAGTGGATTTGAACTATTTATAATCGTAGCAGTTGTAGTACTGTTATTTGGAGGAAAGAAAATACCTGAACTTGCAAAAGGTTTAGGAAAAGGGATCAAAGACTTTAAAGGTGCAATAAAAGAAGATGATGAAGTAGCAGTAAATGATAAAAAAATAGAAGAGACTAAAGCTGAAACTACAACAGCATCTGCTGAAAACAAAGATACAAAAACTAACGCTTAATAAAGGTTACATATCAAGTGCAAAATATTGTTAAAAAACATATAGAAGATACTTTACAACGAACTATCGTACTGGAAAAACCAAAAGATATAACTCTTGGACACTTTGCTACACCTTTAGCTTTCTCTTTAGCTAAGGAGTTAAGAAAGAACCCTATGATGATAGCACAAGAGTTAGCCCAACAGTTTAATGAAAGTACTATATTTGAAGAGGTTACTGCCGTTAAAGGTTTTGTAAACTTCAAACTTTCAAATAGATTTTTATCTTCACAAACAAAAGATGCTTTACTAAAAGGTGAACAGTTCGCAGCAGGTGATCAAAAGAATGAAAAGATTCTTTTAGAGTTTGTAAGTGCAAACCCTACAGGACCTTTACATATAGGTCATGCAAGAGGTGCCGTATTTGGTGATGCTCTTTTAAAAGTGGGTAGATACCTAGGTTATGATATCACAGCAGAGTATTATGTAAATGACGCAGGTGCTCAGATGGATCTTTTGGCACTTTCTTTATATCTAGCCGGTAGAGAACATATATTACATTTAGATGTAGAATATCCTGAAAAATATTATAGAGGTGATTACCTTATAGATATTGCCAGACTATGTGAAGAAAAGTACGGTTCCGATGTTTTCCATGACGCTACAAAAGAGCAGGAGCTGGCACAATTTGCAAAAGATGAAGTGCTTGCACTTATAAAAAGTGATCTTTTAGATCTAGGTATAACTTTTGATAACTTTGTAAGTGAAAAATCTCTGTATGTAAATTGGGATGAAACAAAAAAAGTTCTAGAATCAAACGGTAGTATCTATAGCAAAGAGGGAAAAGACTTTATAAGATCAACAGATCACGGTGATGATTCAGACAGGGTTGTCGTAAGGGAAAACGGGGTTCCAACTTATCTTGCAGGAGATATAATCTATCATAAAGATAAATATGACAGAGCTTATGACAAATATATAAATATCTGGGGTGCAGATCACCATGGATATATAAAAAGAGTAAATGCCGCTGTTGAATTTTTAGGTAATGATTCATCTAAACTTGAAATACTACTATCTCAAATGGTTGCACTTTTACAAGGCGGTCAACCATACAAGATGAGTAAAAGAGCTGGTACTGTTATACTTATGAGTGATATTACCCAAGAGATTGGAGCTGATGCTTTAAGATTTATATTTTTAACCAAAAAAAGTGATACTCACTTAGATTTTGATATAGACTCTTTAAAGAATAAGGACTCATCAAATCCGGTATTTTATATAAATTATGCACATGCCAGAATTAATCAACTGTTCAAAAAAGCTGAACTTTGTGTAGATGATGTAAAAGATGCTGATATCGACGGTATAAATCAAGATGCAAAAGATCTTCTTTATGAGTCATTATTACTTTCTACAATATTAAATGAGGCATTCGACAAAAGAGATATGCAGAAGATCACAGACTATCTTCATAGTCTTAGTGCTCTTGTGCATAAGTTTTACAATGAGCACAAGATCGTGGGAATAGAAGAACAAGATCAATATCTAAAAGTTTTAAGTATGGCAGCTCTGTCTATTAGAACAGGTCTGTCTGTACTTGGAATTAAAGCTAAAGAGGTGATGTAAAATGTTAAAACTTATCGGTATAGCTGCAATAGCAGGAATTGCGTATATGATTGCCACGGGTAATATGGGCGGTGCAAAGAGTGCTACACAAAACTATGCAGAAGTAAGACAAAAAGGATAATTGGTTATGCTTAAATGGATTGCTATAATAGTTATTGCAGCAGTTATATATATGATTGTAACCGGTAATATGGGCGGTGCTAGAAAAGCCACTCAAAACTACGTAGATGTTAGATCTCAAAAGACTGATGAAAAAGCTATAGAGGGTAGAGAGGCTCCAATCCACAAAGTGATTGAATACAATCAACAACAAAAGAACAAATAAAACTAAACGATAAATTATCGTTTAGTTATAGAAGGTTATCTTTATATATCTCTTCATTATAGCCTGCTAGTACACCATTGTCATACTCAACTACAGGTCTTTTTAAAAGCATATTCTCTTTACATAACCATTCAAGCTTACCGTTATCATCAAGATTTAACTCTTTTAATTTTAGGTCTCTATATTTAGTACCTTTGTTATTAAATAAAACGTTTATATCAACTTTTGAAGCAAAATATTTAATCTTTTCACTAGATAATGGCTCTGCTCTAAAATCTACAAAACTATATTCAAGTTTATTCTCTTTACAAAACTTTATAGCTTTTCTTACACTATTGCAAGTTTTTATACCGTATATATTTATCATTGTTACTCGATTATAGCGGGTACAACGAAGCAGTTATCTTCACTTTTAGGTGCATTGTTCATAATATTTACAGTAAGCTCTTCATTAGTTACAGCGTTGTCTTCTCTTAAAGGCTGCCCACCTGCAACTGTTGTAAAAGTTGCATCAACATGGCTAACGTCTATTTCATTTAAGTTTTCAACAAAACCTACTATATCTGCAAGCTCATTTGCAATAGACTCTTTTTTATCTTCATCAATTTTTAGTGATGATAGTTTTGCCAATTTATCAACTGTAGTATTATCAATAGTCATCTGATATATCCTTAATATGGTTTTAAATCTTATGTAGAGTTATAACCAAATTTTTCTTAGTAGTATATTTAACGGTTTTCATATTTTATTTTTGACTTTTATAACAGTAATTTATTTTTATTATAGGCAATTAGGAGTATAATTAATGCATACTTATTTCTTGTATAAGAAAAATTAATACTAGGATTTATAATGTTAGCCGTACCTGTTGATAAACTAGGAGAGAATCCACATATCTCAAGTTACTTTTCAAAATGTAAATGGTTTGCTATTGTAGATCAAGAGATGATCTCATTTGAAAAGAATTGTTTTAAAAATGGTTGTAGTATTGCCAATTGGCTTTACGATATTGGAGTTACCGAACTTGTTTTAAATAATATCGGGGAACACCCTTTATTAAAAATGTTTGACCTTGATATAACTTGTCTAAGCGGCAAAGAAAAACTAACAAATTTGACAGAAACACTAAATCAGCTGGAAGAACAAAAACTTATTAAAATAGATAGAGAAAATAAAAATTTAGTAATAGACTATGAAAACGGCTGCAAAGAGGCTTGCTAAACCCCTCTTTTTAAATAAAACTCTTTTTTAAACTCTTCCCATCTATTTTCCAAGATAGAGGTTCTAGCTTCTCTCATAAGATTTAAATAGTAGTGTAGATTATGTAAAGATGCTAATCTAAAATATGTTATCTCTTTTGTTTTATGAAGATGATTTAAATACGCCCTTGTATAATTTTGGCAAGTGTAACACTCACACTCTTTATCTATTGGATCCGTATCCTCTTTATATTGTGCTTTTCTAATATTTAATCTTCCAAAAGAGGTAAATAGTGTACCGTTTCTTGCATTTCTTGTGGGCATAACACAATCAAACATATCAACACCTCTGTCAATATTCTCTATTAAGTCTTCAGGAGTCCCTACCCCCATAAGATATCTTGGTTTATCTTTTGGCATAAACTGAGTGGTCCACTCTACCGTATCATACATCTCGTTGTTTAATTCACCAACCGATAATCCCCCAATAGCAAAACCGTCATAGTCACTTAGGGCACAAAGCTGCTGTGCAGACATTTTTCTAAACTCTTTATCGATACCGCCCTGGATAATTGCAAAGATATTTTGATCTACACCGATACCTTTGGCTTTTTGTGACATATGGTACTCTATAGCTTCTTTTGCCCAGGCAGTTGTTCTCTCAATAGAAAGTTTTATCCTCTCTTTTGTATTTGGAAGGGCTACCAGATCATCAAGTATCATCATAATATCACTTCCTAGATCATATTGAGTATCCAGAACGGATTTCGGTGTAAAATAGTGTTTGCTTCCGTCAATATGGGACTTGAACATAATTCCGTTTTCATCCGGCTTGCTGTTGTCACTTAAACTAAATGCCTGAAAACCACCGCTGTCTGTTAAAAAATTATTTGGAAACTTTGAGAAACCGTGAAGACCCCCTAACTTTTTTACAAGTTTGCTTCCCGGTCTTAAATATAGATGATAGGTATTTCCTAAAATGATCTGTGCTCCAAGGGAAAGCATATCGTTATGGTCTAGTGCTTTTACCGTTGCCTGAGTTCCCACAGGCATAAATACGGGTGTTTGAACCTCACCGTGTGCCATTGTAAGTGTAGTAGCTCTTGCATTACCGCTTATTGCGTCTATCTTAAATTTCATAGTTCTGCCTTATTCTATTTGTTTATTATATTATATATTGTAGAGATTCTGCATAGTTTCAAACTCTTTACGTATCTCATCTTTCACAACTTATTACTCCATTTTTATTTTGAATTGTAATTACTGTAATATTATTATTTAGAGGAGCCCTTTATATATTAAAGTCTTATTATATCCTTTTTTAGATATAATCCAATAAATAAAAGAAAAAGGCAGCTTAAAATATGAAAAAAATTTTTATTGCGATTTTAGCACTTTCCTTATCTACAAATTGTTTTGCACAAACTGCTGTGCAAACACCGGAACCGTCAAGAATGGAGTCTTATACAAAACTTCAAAAGGTTATAGCTGCCGTTGAGCTTCTTTATGTGGATGATATGAATCTAAGTAAAGTAGTTGATAAATCAATAGCCGGACTACTTCATGAGCTTGATGCCCATTCTTCAATGCTTAATAAAGAGGTATACAAGGAGATGAAAGTTGAAACCAAAGGTGAATTTGGAGGGCTCGGTATCGTTATAGGAAAAAGGGACGGTGCCCTTACTATCATATCACCCATAGACGATACACCTGCTTATAAAGCGGGGGTTAAAGCCGGAGATATTATTTTAAAGATAAATGATAAAGCAACTATAAATATGAGCCTTCAAGATGCTGTAGATGTTATGAGAGGTAAAAAAGGGACTCCTATTGATATCACTATTGTAAGAAAAGGTGAAGCGGAGCCTATAGAGATCAAAATAATAAGAGATATAATAAAAATACAATCCGTATATGCAAAAATGACCAATGATGAGATCTTATATTTAAGAGTATCTTCATTTATGGATATGAAGGTATCTTCAGAACTTAAAAAGCATATAAAAAAGTATAAAAACAATACCAAAGCAATTATTCTAGACCTTAGAAATAATCCAGGGGGACAGCTAAGTCAAGCAATAGAGGTATCTGATCTATTTATCGACAAAGGGATTATAGTATCACAAAAAGGGCGAAATGCTGCAGAGAATGAAGAGTTTGAAGCATCATATATAAACACAATGACCAAAGTACCCATGGTTATATTGGTAAATGAGGGAAGTGCAAGCGCAAGCGAGATCGTAGCCGGTGCACTTCAAGATCATAAAAGAGCTGTTATTGCGGGGGTTAGTACCTTTGGTAAAGGTTCTGTTCAAAGAATTATACCTATTACAGATTCAGGAGATGAAGCTATTAAGCTTACCGTTGCAAAATATTATCTTCCAAGCGGAAGAACTATACAGGCAAAAGGGATTGTTCCTGATATAGAGGTATACTCCGGTAAAGTTGTAACTCAAGAGAAATCTTCTTTTAAAATAAAAGAGGAAAATATGAGAAAACATCTAAAAAACGAACTTACTAAAATAGGAGAGGAAGCTCCTAAAGAGAATAATACAACAACTGAAAGTAAAAATATCATTACACAAAAACAATTAATGGAAGACAATCAACTTAAAGTCGGTGTTGATATTCTAAAATCATTAATAATTATGAACAAATAAAATAAAAAGGAAAGTAAGATGACAATAAACCAGATTATAACTCTTGGACTATGGCCGGAGTCAAAGAAAACTACAACTCAAAAAGGTATTGATGAACTTGAAGAGTTAGGATACAATCTATTTTATATAGGTAAAAATGCAGACCTTTATACATGCCCCGGAGATGACCCAAAAGTACTATTAGTAAGAAGTGACAGATGTTCGGTATTTGATATTCCGTTAGATCTTGAAATTGATGGAAAAGGGGTATCTCAAACTGCCATCTCAAACAATGGTGCGGCATTTGCCAGAGAAGCAGGAATTAGAACAGCTATTTTATCTGAAAATGTTGACAGCTCACTAAGTGTAGCTCCAAGATGTCAAATGATGGAGCTATGTAAGCCCTTAGAAGCAGAGATTGACGGAGAGCTTGTTCAGTTTGAATTTATCTTCAGAAACTATCTGACCGGTTCGTTATTTGAAGCATGTCAAAATGGAAATGATCCTTACGGATTAAATCTACCGAACAACTTAGAGCAATGGCACAAATTTGATACACCGATTTTCACACCTACAACAAAAGGTATAAAAGATGAGCCTTTAAATTCTGATAAAGTAAGAAACATATTCCCCGAGATCATTTCAAGTTTGGAAAACCTATTTAAAGAGTTTACTAAATTTGCGGAGGATAACGGTATTATTATTGTTGATACAAAATTTGAGGCATTTGTTGATTCGAACGGACAATGGGTACTTGGAGATGAAGTATTAACACCTGAAAGCTCAAGATTTATTGCACGTGAAGATTTTGAAAAAGGTGAATTTATCTCAATGGATAAGCAGATTCTTAGAGATTTCGGCAAAAAAGAGAACTGGAAAGAGAAGGCAAAAGTTTTAAACGCCGGTGAAAAACTGGAAGTTAATGTTCCCGATTCAATTAAAAATACAATTTTAAATGGTTATGAAACTATCCATAATAAATTAAGTAAATAGGGTCTTTTTAAGAGATATAACCCTTAGAGTTGTCTAAATTGTATAAGGCAAATTTAGATATAATCGCAAATAATACAGATAGAAGGTAAGACATGAAAGCAATTATTAATATTGGACTAAAAAAAGGGGTTTTAGACTCTCAAGGAAAAGCAACACACCATACATTGGATACTTTAGGGTTTGCTGATACGGTAGCAGATGTAAGAGTTGGAAAACAGATCATTATGCAACTAAACAGTAACGATGAAGCAGCAGCAAAAGAGGAAGTAACAAAAATGTGTGAGCAGCTTCTGGCTAATACTGTGATTGAAGATTACGAAATCACTTTAGAGAAATAATCATGAAGGTATCAGTATTACAATTTCCCGGTACTAACTGTGAGTACGATACAAAGTATGCTTTTGAAAAGTTAGGTGCAGATGTAGAGATAATATGGCATGAAGATACAACTTTACCTGAAGGAACTGACCTAGTTATAGCTCCGGGTGGATTTTCTTACGGTGATTACCTAAGAAGTGGAGCATTGGCTAAAAATGCCAATATTATGAATGCAGTAAAACAATATGCCGATAATGGAGGAAAAGTTCTTGGGATCTGTAACGGGTTCCAAATATTAACTGAAACCGGTCTGCTTCCAGGTGCATTAAAAAGAAACGACAACCTTCACTTTATCTCAAAACATCATCATCTAAAAGTTGTAAATAATGACAATACATTTTTACAAGAGCTTAATATTAATGATGTTGTGGATATACCTGTAGCTCACCATGACGGAAACTACTATATTGATGAAGCAGGTCTTGAAGAACTTAAAGCCAACGGTCAAATATTACTTCAGTATTGCGACAAATACGGTAACAACCAAGTTCTAAACGGTAGTGTAGAACAAATAGCCGGTGTATGTAACAAAGAGAAAAATGTCTTTGGACTTATGCCGCACCCTGAAAGAGCTATTGAGGCATTACTTGGATGTGATGACGGTATAAAGATGCTTCAAGGTTTCTTTAAATAAATTAACTGTAAGTAGGAGAAATATGAGATCTATCGTAAAATTCCTCCTGCTTATATTAATAATTCAAACCATATTACTCGGTAATGATGAGATAAGATCAAAAGAACTATATCTTGAGTATATGGACTATCCAAAAAGAGTATTTACAAATCAAAAGTTTCATATCACTTTAAAAGCAACAATCTTAAAAGAAACAACACAATATGACCATATAGAAGTAAATTTTACAGATGATTATAATCTGGAGATACTAAATAAAGATCCCCAGTGGATAAAACACGATGAAAATATTTATACCGTTGAGCTTCAATATAAAGCAAAAAAAGAGCAATTTAAACTTCCCTCTATAACTGTTGCTTTAATATTGGAAAATGAGATAATAGAATATATATCTATAAAACCACCCTCCATAAAATTTGAAAAAATTGCCATAAATCAAAATCTGTTTTCAAATGTTATAGCATCAAAACTTGATATTATCTCAATAAGAACAAAGCAGTTTGACAATAAATCACTTCTTAGTACTATAAATATAGAAGCAAAAAACAGTAATCTTGAGAATCTAAAACTTAATAAATATAATGACCAAGGGATAAAAAGTTTGGAGGGTAATTACAGTGCACAAAATCTATTTTTTTATACAATAATTCCAATACACGAAAAAGAGATAAAATTCACCTACTATAATACAAATGAAAAAGACTTTGTAACCGTATCAATACCCGTTGACCTAAAAGAGGAACTAGTAAGTACACAAACAGATCTTAACCCCTACAACGACAGTATGGTATTGTATAAAAAGATCTTGGTAACCCTACTCTTATTAATAGCAATCTCCCTATATACTTTTACAAGAAAAAATATCTATATATTTATAAGTACTGTTTTTTTAATAATGTTAGCATATCTTTTTATACCGAACAAAAAGATTATACTAAATAAAGGGGAGAATATATATATACTTCCCACAAAGAACTCAACATTGTATAATACATTAAAACAAAAAGAGATTGTAGAGATTATTAACCAAAAAGAAAACTACAAAAAAGTATTATTTAAAAATCAAAATATAGGATGGATAAAAGAGAATGATTCTAAGTAAAATAAGAGCATTATTGGTGGTTATTCAAATGGCTGTAACTGTAAGTATAGTGATTATACTAATGTATATATTTAAAAGCAATAATAAAGCAATTAGAAAAGTATGGGCTTCAATTCAGATGAAACTTCTTGGAATAGAGCTTGAGATAAAAGGTGAACCGGACAATGAAGCACAAATGCTGGTTTTAAATCACCAATCTGTACTTGATATTATGATCTTTGAATATATACATCAAAAGAATATTGCCTGGGTAGCAAAAAAAGAGATAGCAGATCTTTTTTGGTTTGGACATATATTAAAGGCTCCTGATATGATTATAGTTGAGAGAGAGAGTAAAAGCAGTCTTATAAAACTATTAAAAGATTCAAAAAATAAAATTGCAGACAAAAGACCGATTGCTATTTTCCCTGAAGGAACAAGATCATGCGGTAAGCGTATGAAAAAATTTAAAGCCGGTGCAAAATTTATAGCAGAAAAGTATAATCTAACGGTACAACCAATAGTTCTGATAAACTCAAGACAAATACTAGACTCTCAAAACTTTACACAAAATCCGGGTATCGTAAAGGTGATCTATCTACCAAGCGTTAAAGCAGATAAAAAAACCGATTGGTATAAACAAATAGAGGAAGATATGAGATCCACTCTAAAAAAAGAGCTTGTTTAGATGACAATAACTCCAGCTACATTAACAGCAGTTGCAATAGGCGGTGCAATAGGAGCAGTAACTAGATTTTACTGTGCTTCAATGATAATAAAACACTTTCCCCATGAAATACCTATTGCCACTTTGATCATAAATTTGTCAGGTAGTTTTATTATAGGTATACTTGTAGCACTGTTTATCCATTTTACACCCTCAGATATTTTAAAAGGATTTCTAATAACAGGGTTTTTAGGTGCATTAACAACTTATTCTACATTTGCAATAGAAAGTTACATACTTTTAAACAGTTCGTTTTACTACGGCATATTAAATATTGTATCAAATGCACTGGGTACTGTTGTTGCGGCAGCTTTAGGATTTAAGTTGATTGAAACACTTATAAGATAATAAATATCTTAAAAGTTTTATTCACTTACATGTTCTTTGAAGTTTGTAAGAAACTCTTCTAAAGAGTATTTGTCTCTATGCTCTTGAGTCATTATATGAATTAATATATCTCCAAGATCGATAATACTCCAATCACCATCCTCTTCAGTTCTTAAAAACTCTTCACCCTCTGGCTTTAGTGCATCTTTTAAGTGATTTAAAAGAGCTAATGAGTGCTTAGCATTTAAAGATGTTGCTATTACTACTTGATTTACAATATAACCTTTATTTGTTAAATCAAAGTTTTCAATATCTTCTGCCTTGTTAAAATCAAGAACCTCTACAATTCTTTTTATTCTTTGTTCCATATTTCTTTAACCTTATTTAATATTTTTTTAGGGATAAATTCTGATCTAAGCTCTTCCCTTAAGCTTGTAGAACTTACAGATATATCCATATCTATACTTATAAATCGTATTATATCATTTTTAACTTCATATCCCTGTCTTGTAATTACGACAAATGTTACTAATTGCTTAAGTTTCTCAAAATCTTTCCACAAATGAAGTTTTTCTAAATTATCAGCACCCATAATCAAATAAATATTATCAGGTTTGTAAATACTTTTTAAATAACTTACTGTTTCAATACTGGGAGTTGCTTTATTTTGTTTAATCTCAAAATCATCCACCAATATATTTTCATCATCTTCAAAAAGAATACTTAAAAGCTCTAGCCTTTGTTTAGGCATTAAATGATAACTCTTTTTAAAAGGATTTAAATAAGTAGGAACAACTATCAGCTTATCTATATCCAAAACATCAAAAACCTTATAACATATCGCTTCATGTCCTATATGTGGCGGGTCAAAACTTCCCCCGTATATCGCTATATTCAACTGTTTCCTTTAAAAATCAATAATATATTTTAACATAAATTACTTACAACTTTTAGATATTTATGTTATGATAATATTTTGAAAAAGGACTAACATGAACTTAATAACACTGCAGATCAAAACTACGGATAATTTCAAGAAAAACCTAAAAAGATTAATCAAATATTTAAAACAAACCCCTAAAAATTCAATCATTGTCGCACCGGAACTTTGTTTAAACGGTTATGCATATGATAGAATTGATGATGCGGTTTCTATTACAAAAGAAGCTATACCGGTACTAAAGAAACTTTCAAAAAATAAAACCATAACCCTGACAATGACAGAAAAAAAGAAAAACAACTATCTAAATACTTTATTTATATTTCACAAAGGGAAAATAGTACATAAACAATCCAAAAATAAACTTTTCGTTCTAAACGATGAGAGACACTATTTTACTAACGGTAATATTGAAGATATAAAGATAATTGATATAGATGGAATTAAAATTGCAGCTATGATCTGTTTTGAATTGAGATTTATAGAATTGTGGCAAAGGATACAGGGTGCAGATATCATACTTATACCTGCAATGTGGGGTATTCTTAGAAAAGAGAACTTTGAAACATTAACAAAAGCATTAGCCGTTGCCAATCAGTGCTTTGTTATAGCAAGTGACAGTGCCAATAACGATATGGCAAAATCAAGTGCAATTATCACACCTTTTGGAAATGCAACTTTGGATGATAATAAAAATATCATAGAACTAGATGCCGATCTAAAAGAGATAAAGAAAATGAGAAGATATATGAATGTAGGTATTAAATGACAGATCCATATAAAAAAGAAAACCAAGAGATAAAAAGTATATTATTTGTTTGTTTAGGAAATATTTGCAGGTCACCACTTGCTGAGGCAATAGCCAAAGAGATGGCTACTAAATATTCTTTAACTATGGAATGTGAAAGTGCAGGTACAGGAAGCTGGCATGTGGGAGAAGCTCCATGTGAAAACTCACAGATTGTCGCTTCTAATAATAATAAAGATATATCACACTATACAGCAAGACAAGTTACACAAAATGATTTTAAGAAATTTGATATCATTGTTGGTTTAGACAAAAGCAATATAGATAACCTTAAAAAGATGGGTTGTAAAGATCCTGTTTTACTTGGAAGTTTCGGCTATAACGGAGAAGATGTACCTGATCCTTACTTTTTTGACGGTTATGAAGGATTTGACAAAGTATACAATATGATTCAATTTTGTATAGATAACCTTTTTAAAAGAAAGATATTAAACTAATATTAAGAATTGCTTGACATTTAATATAATTTTTATTATCATAACTATATATATCTAAGGAGTCAATATGATAAATATAAATAATACTCTTGCCCAAAATCCTTATTTAAAAAGTGGTGTTGATGAACAAAACCATGGTAAGAATCAAGCTAATGATTTTGAAAAAACTAAAGAGGATAACGCAGTTAAACAAATAGAAGAGTCAGCAGTTAAAGTATCATTATCAATGAATGCGCAAATTGTTTTATTTTCAATGGATGCTAATCAATTAAATTCTGAAAATATTACGGCTCAAAGCTGGGTATTTGATTTTTTAAGCGGTAAAGAAAACCAAAATGGATTGAGCTTAGAAAATATTGGTTACGAAGGTAAACCTATAACAGAGCTGTCAGTTGATGAAGCTAATGAACTACTGAGTGATGACGGTTTTTTTGGTATTGAACAAACCTCCAAAAGAGTTTCAAATTTTGTACTTGAATTTGCAAAAGATAAGCTAGAGCTTTTAAAAGAGGGTAGAGAAGGTATTGTAAAAGGTTTTGAAGAAGCTAAAAAACTTTGGGGAGGTGAACTTCCTGAGATATCTTATGAAACACAAGCTAAAACTTTAGAGATAATAGATGCCAAGATAGCTGAAGTTGAAGGAACTACAGAACAAAAAGAAATGACGGAAGAATAAAACAACTAATACAGTTATAATTAAATATAACTGTATTAGTAAATATTATTCTGATTTCTTGATATCTTTTTTAACTTTTAATCTAATATAAAATAATATACCTATAGCAATAAGAGAGATTATAGTAACAATAATAACTCTTAAATATTCACTCAATAACTCTTGATTATGTCCTATAAAATATCCCAATAGTGTCAAAATAATCACCCAAATTCCTGCACCTAAACTTGTGTATAAAGAAAACTTCCATAAGTTCATCTTGGCAAGACCTGCAGGTAAAGAGATATACTGTCTAACAGCAGGTATAAGTCGACCGCTAAATGTAGATATATGTCCATGTTTTGCAAAGAAATCTTCCATTCTTTGAAGTGTTTCCTCTTTTACCAGTACATATTTTCCATATTTAGATAAAAAAGCTCTACCATATTTTAAAGCCAATATATAATTAAATACAGCTCCTGCCAAACTTCCCGCAATACCGGCAAATACGGCAATATAGATATTCATCTCACCCTTAGCTGCAAGATAACCTGCAGGTACCATCACAACTTCACTTGGAAAAGGGAAAAAAGAACTCTCCAAAAACATCATAATAAATATGCCGACGTATCCAAGTTCACTAACAGTATCAACTATAAAATCAACTATATCATCTAACACTATAAAAACACCATTTTAATCAAACTGCTTTATAGCTTTTTCCATTAGATGTATATGATAATTCTCCTGGAACATTATAAAAGTTAAGAATTTACTGATCTCTTCATCTTTTACGGCTTCTGCCAGTTTTGCACATTCAGCTTTAGCATTTTCCTCCTCTTGGATACCGTCTATTAAGAACTGCTTTATATCTTTATCTTTATATAATGGCTCTATAACTGTACGAGGAATTGCAAGTATACCCATCTTTGCCAGCATCTCACCAAAACTTTTCAGGTGAAATTGGGACTCATCTATCATATCTTGATAGATATTGTAGTGAAGTATATCCTGCGTATAGTTTTGGAAATAAGAATAGAGTAGTATCAGTTCATACTCTTTATAACTCTCTTCAAATAAAAATATTGTCAATGCATCTCTTGATTCACAATCAAGATCTTTATCTTCATAGGTTCTGCTTTTATCAAAGGCTGTTATCTCACCGTTGTTCTTTTCATCTTTTAAATATGACTCTAAAATATTTATAAAATAAAATTCATCAGATGTCATCCTTGCAAAAATAGCTTCAGATGGATCGTAGCTCTTAACAGAAGATTTTATCTCAGCTATAAGAAATTCAAAATATTCAAAGTTACTGCTCTTTTCTATCTCTATTGCATGCTTTTCATAATTATACTCAATATCTCTCTCTTTTAATAGATTCCCAAGCCACTTAAGATGTCTAAACTCTATTTGAGCAAACTCATATATTGTTCTTTTTATCTCTTCATTCTTAATTGTAAAAGATGAGAATAACACCTTTAACCATAACTCATGTTTTGCCTGATATATCTTATTTAGCTCCATCTAGATTTATCCCTTCACATGATTCTTTCATATCAATAGTAAACATCTCTTCATCTACCCCGTTTACTCTATGTTGTCTATTTTCCAATGCGGCATCAAATGCTTTAAGCACCATTCTTGAACATGCCTGTTGTCTTTTAGGTGCAGCGTTTAGTTTCTCATCCATGATAAGTGATGCTTTAACTGCATTTGCGGTTGTATCACCTTTTACCATCTCTGTAAATAGTGAACCTGCTACTACCGTATCTTGACAGGCGTTACACCCAAAAGTGATATCAGATATTTTATGATCCTCTATTTTTAGATAAACCATAGCAAATTCGCCTGTTTTTTTATCTACACCCATCCCTACTCCATGGGCATTTTCCATTTTGCCGTAGTTTTTTGGGTTCATCATATGCTCTAAAACTTCTGCTGTTACTTTATTGATCTGTTCATCTGTGTGTTGTGTATTATTTTCCATAAGAATTATTCTATCTAAAGATAATTAAATACAATATTAGGGTTTATTAGATTATCTATATATGTAAATTTTTATTTTATACATTTATTATTTAAAAGGTAAAAAATAGCTATTAAAAACAAAAAAGGGGAACAGTAAATACTGTTCCCCTTTTTCTTAGTAAGTTAAATAAATTAAAAAGCTATCTCTAGTGTTTTTTATAGTACTTATTATCTGGACCTTTAAATACAGTAACTTCTTTTTTAAGTTTACCATTTTTCATAGTAATTTTAGCTGGAATCTCTTCATCCATCTCTTTTGCAAAATCTATATCTGCTTGAGTATATACTTCAATTGGAGTATAAGAATCTTTAACCTGTGGACAGTTTACTTCGTAGTATGCACCGTTGTCAGCTTGCTGAACATAAACTTTTTTTGCATTAAGTTTTGCATCTAATACATTTCCGCTTTTGCTATACATTGGGTGACACTTAACTGCCATATCTTTGATACCGAAAATCTTCGCTTTACCTTGGAATAGGAATTGTAAGTTAACTATACCTGAAGCTTGATCAGTACCGGTTCTACAAAAACTGTAAACTGATTTGATATCAGTACTTTTCATATCATTAAATGCCGCATTCCAACCTCTTAGATTAGCTTTCATTGCACCTTTTAAATAAAGACCATCCTGCTCAGTCTTTGTTCTAGTATCAATAACTATTGTACCATCCTCTTTTTTATCTGATAAAGCACTTTGAACTTCATCTACTGATGCATAGTATCCAAGCTTTTTTGCTCTTTTTTTCATAGCTTTGTTAGTTTTTTTGTATCCTTGATTTACATTAAGTACACCAAACTCTTTAATAAACTTGTAAAACGGCTTTTTTTCTAAATCTTGTGTTCCACAATCAGCCGCATTTAAGCTAACAGCTAAAACTATAGATGATACCAGTAATTTTGTCATTCACTTTTCCTTTTAAATTTTCGAAATTATATAAAAATATAATTAAGTTTATCTTATGAAAATCTATTTCATTTAATTATAGTTAATATCATTTATTCTTATTAAATAATCTTGTTAAAATCTTATCTAACACTATAATATTGTAGATCTATAATAATAAGTTATTTAAAAATAAAAAGATCATTTTATTTTAATTAGGAAAGATATGATTGAAAATATAAGCTGTAGTTATTACATAATCTTTAATATTTTAGTAAAATAACTTATATATTGTTATGTAATTGGCAATGTAATAGTAAACTTAGCACCCCTGTACTCTTTATCATTATATTGATATGTACTATTTTCTACCTCTATTTTACCGTGCATATGTTCTTCAATAATCTGCTGTGTCATATATAGTCCGATCCCCGTACCGTCACTATCCTCTTTTGTTGTGAAATATGCTTCGAAAACTCTGCCTATTATATTTTCCGGAATACCGCCGGCACTATCTTTAACAAAGATAATCACATTATCATTATCTCTTTGTATATCTAAAAATACAAAACGTTCATCTAAATTTTCGATTTTTTCAAGTGCATCTCTACTGTTGTTCAATATATTTAATATAGCTTGAATAAATTCATTTTCTAAACTGCATATGGAGATATCTTCAATATTCTTAAAAACTTTTATATTCCTGTTTTTAAACTTAGACTGCAGCATATTAAGTGTTTTTTCAACTGCATCTTTGATTACAAAATCTTCCTTTGTCTTATTTGCTTTAAAAAAATCTCTAAAATCATCTATTGTTTTTGATAAAAACTGTGTTGAATTAACAATATTATCTAATGTTTCCATTAACATCTTGTCTGTTAGCAGCCCGAACTCTTTCTCCATTTTAATTCCACTTGCACCCGTACTTATAACAGAAAGTGGCTGTCTCCACTGATGTGCGATATTTTCAAGCATCTCACCCATAGCTGCCATTTTTGACTGCTGGAACATAAGCTGCTCTTTTTCCTTATTTGTCTTTTCAAGATGTCTTAAATATTCATCTAACTGAAGATGTGTTTTAACCCTTGCAAGTACCTCTTCATTGGCAAATGGTTTAGTGATATAATCTACACCACCTGCTCTAAATGCATTAACTTTGCTTTGTGTATCATCCATACCGCTTATAAATATAATAGGGATAGAGACTGTTTCAGGATTCTCTTTGAGTTTTTTACAAACTTCAAACCCATCCATCTCCGGCATTTTTATATCTAAAAGAATAAGGTCGGGATGTTTTGCATCTATACTTAAAAGTGCAGTTTCACCGTTTATGGCAGTTCTTGTTTTATACCCATGAGAACCAAGGAATTCATTTAGAAGTTGTAAATTCTCTCGTATATCATCAACGATAAGAATCTCATATGGTGTATCTGTATTATTCTCCATCTTGTCCCTCTTTAATTGTTTGAAGCAGTTTTATAATACGACCAAAATCATAGTTTTCAATAATTAATCCCAATACCCTAGACAACTCTTTGTCTATATTATTAATTTTATCTAAAGTTGGTTTTATTGATTCTGAATCAAGTAATATAACATTTTTATATAGTTCCTTTAAAAGTTCACTATCAAGTTTTTCAATCATCTTTTTTAACTCATCGTCAGTATATTTTGGAATATCTTTTATCTCTTTTTTCTCAAACTCTTTATAGATATAATTTAGATTTAAATGTTTTTTCATCATATCGTATATCTGATTTTGTCTGTAAGGTTTTGCTAAAAAATCATCCATACCTGCATCGATCATTTTTTTACGCTCTTCGTGAAACGCACTGGCTGTTAATGCAACGATTATAGTTTTATCTCCGTTTGGAAGTTCCCTAATAAGCTGTGTAGCCTTCTCACCGTTCATAACAGGCATTCTTCTATCCATCCAGATAAAATCAGGATTCCACTGTTTAAATATATCAACAGCTTCCTGACCGTTTACAGCTTCTTTTACCTGCAATCCAAGTATCTTCAATAGACTCATTAATAAAAGCCTATTCTCCGGCTGATCTTCAACAATTAAGATTTTTATATCTTGTTGAGCTTGATCTAGTCCTATAATCTCTTTCTCTTCCTCTTTTATTACAGATACCACATCCTCCTTAGATGTTTTTTCAAATGGTATCTTGGCCCAAAAGCTGCTCCCTTCTCCAACTTTACTCTCTAACCCTACCGTCCCTCCAAGTAATTCAATAAACTGCTTGGTTATAGTTAGACCAAGTCCCGTACCTGTTTTTGAAGAGGAGCTTCCAACTTGTGTAAAAGGATCAAATACCTTATCAATATCTTCCTCCTTTATCCCAACACCGCTGTCGGATACTTCTATATGTAAATAGTTATCTTCAACTTCAAGCATAACCTTTATACCCCCTTCATTTGTATATTTAACGGCATTACTTAAAAAATTAATAATTATTTGTCTTATCTTACCTTGATCCGAAAAAATATATCTTGGAAAATCCGATGTTTGATCAAGTTCTATTTTTAACCCCTTAGATTCAGCACGCTGTCCCATAAGATCCAAAGATTCATTTATAAGATTACCAAGATCAAAGGCCTCTTTCTCTATTGGTATCCTTCCTGCTTCAATTTTTGCAAGATCCAATACATCATTAATAAGCTTTAAAAGGTGGTCACCACTTCTATGTATAATATCAAGGGTTTCTTTTTGTTCAGGAAGAATACTTTTATTTTTTCTTAACAGCTCTGAGAAGCCCATAATTGCATTTAAAGGGGTCCTTAACTCATGTGCCATATTTGCAAGAAAAATACTTTTTGACTTATTTGCATACTCTGCATCTTTTTTTGCTTTTTCAAGCTCTATTTGAGTCTTTTCACGAATCTTTATCTCTTCTTGAAGTTCAGCATTTACTTTATTTACTAATTCTTTTTGATGATTTGCATCCTCCATTATACTTATAGCTGCTAGTCTTGATTTTTTAAGTTCATCTGTTCTTTCATTTATTATCAATTCTAGTTTATCATTTGACATCATTGTTTGGGATAATTTTGAAAGCATATAGTTAAAGGACTTTGCAAATTTTCCAAGTTCATCCTTAGAGTCTTCAGATACCCTGTAGTTAAGTTCTCCACTTGTGACCTTTAATGCACCCTCATTTAAATTATTAAGACTACTTATCATTCCCCTTGCTATATATAAAGCAAAAGCAACTACGACAATTATCATTACAATTACGATCAAAATAGTGGTAATTCGTAATTTTTCCAAGCTTTTATTAAAATTTTCTTTTGATTCATACCATAAAAGTGTTCCGCTAGAAACAATATTCTGTGTTTCTACACATATATTAGTGTTTATTCTTTCAATTCTTTTTTTATATATATTTTGTTTAATTTTACCTGATTTAAACTCTTTAATCGTCTTTTTGATCTCATTATAACTTACTAAAAGCTTCTTATAGGAATAGATCAATTTTTTATAATCTTTTGAGATCTCCTTTTTATCCAAAGGTATATTCTCTATATGATAATAAATAGCATTATACTCACTTTTCCACTGTATATTTGGTCTTATTTCATCAGGATACTGAGCAAGTTCACGGGAAAGCAGAGATAATTTAAAAGAGCTTATAGTGATATTATCAAATATCTCATGATTTTCCTGCATCGTAGTTGTAGTGGTTTTATTTATGTATTCCACTACCAATATTCCGCTTCCAAATAACACTATCAACAATATATTTACTAAAAGCTTGTTCTTTATTGTCATAATCTACCTTAAAATCGTTACAGCATCAGGATTTGAATCTTCCAAACCTATAAAATATATAAACTCCAAACTGTTCGATACATTTTGTTTCTCAACAATTTTATTTTTTATAGCCCACCGTGATATATTTTCCATAAGCAAGATCATCGATTGTTCTAAAGAAACCGATAGATTAACTTCCGGCCATATCTTCTCTATAGAGCTGTAAGATACTCCAAGTTTATCTGAAATTATTTTTATTGCTGATTTTGGATCTTTTTCAATATATCTTTGTGCATCCAAAAGCGCTTTAACAAAACCGTTGACACCTCTTGATGATTTCTTGATAAAATCACTACTTACTACTACCGCATCAATCTGTGGGTAAAGCCCCGGTTCTTCAAATACGATAAATTTATCTTTTAAAAGTTTCTTTGCCTCTGAAATATAAGGTTCTCTCATCGAAAAAGCATCGATCTTGCCAACAGCTAAAGCTTTCGGTAATAACTCCGCTTTCATAAACGAAAGATTTATATCTTCTTCCAAAATATTATGTTCCGTTAAGAACTGGTTTAGAAAAAAATGTACAGCTGATGCTTTTTGTGTAGCTATTTTTTTCCCTTTTAGGTCAGACGGTTTAGATATTCCTGCATCTTTTCTTGCAACAACTCTATTTACATTATCTGCTTTAAATATTACAGAGACTATCTTAAACTCCTCACCATTTAACATAGAAACGGCAACAGGTACGTCAGCACTAGATGCTATATCAACTTTACCTTTAAATAAACCCTCTTTTAATGCCCTTTTACCGCTTGGAAACTCTGTTATTTCTATATCCAGTCCATATCTTTTAAAGTATCCGTTTTTCAAAGCAACCATTATAAGTCCCGATGATGGCTGCATAGCAAGACCTAATCTGATTTTTGTTTTTTCTTCAATATTAAATGTTGATGTTTTTTCATTTTTATTATCTTTAGATTCACAACCTGACATTATTACCAAAAACAATACTGCTGTTACATATACAACTATACTTTTAAACATATTTTTCATGTTAGATCTCCTATTCCAATATTTCCTCTATCTCTTTATATCTTGCCTCTTTACCCAATTCCTTACACAAATCATTAACTTCCTGCTTTGCTTCTATTATTCTTGTTTCACGTACAACCAATATTTGGTTAAATTTTTCAATCTTCTCATTTGTATTTATAAGATCCTCGTTAGTTTTATTCAACTCACTAGTTCGTTTGGCTACAGTCTCTTTAAGATTATCTTGTTGTTCTATTAATTTATTTGTCATCATTGCTAATCTTTTTCCGTATATTATAATAACCACAATTGCCAATAACCAAAATAGTAGATGAGTAACGATAAGATTTATAATAGAATTTCTTTCTGTTATTAAATGTTGTTCAATAGGTAAAGACAAACTTACTCCACCACGTAATTCCCCCTCTTTATATCCTTGTGCACCGTGGCATTTTAGACAGCCTTTGTTTGCGTACAATGGCTGCATCAATCTTAAATATTGTTTTCCATCAATTGAACTGTACTCAACAACCTCCTTTTCCCCTTTCTCAAAGCGTCCAAGAGCTTTTCTTTCCCAGCTATCCGGTGCAGTTTCTGGTCTAAAATGTATTGTACTTGTGATATGTCCCCTAACACCATATAAGGTTTCATACTCCTCCATCATCTGTCTTACCATATATGCAGGATTCATTAGTGTCAATTCTTTTCCCGATGAAGTTACTATATCACGATCAGTAATATGGATCAAAAATGGATTCGATGGGGTTTTTTCAGTTTTAGGAACATAAACACCGCCATGCATGGAGCCCCAGAAACGAAAGGCTTTATCTTTATTAAAAAGTGCCCTTGCCTCCAAGGTAGCTAACTCTTTTGTTTTATTCATATTAGAATATATATTCCAAATTAATGAAATAGCAACTATTGTTGTCCATAGTAATATTGTTATAATTATATACTTTCTAATTGTCTTATTTGGAATTAACAATAGTGTATTATTCATAATTTGTCACCTGTAATTATTTACTTTCTATATATCTTGGTTCTTTCCCCAGCTCTTTACATAGACTATTAACCTCTTGTTTTATCTCAATGATCCTTAGTTCTCTCTCTACCAAAGATTTATTAAAACTTTCAAGTTTTTCATTTGTTTCATTTATTTCATCAAATCTTCTTGAATTCGTTAGAGCTACGGTACAAAGATCACCAAAAGCCTCGGCAATAGTTGAATCAAATTCCGTAAAATCTTCTTCCTTATTTGCAAGACCCATTATACCAACAGTTTGTCCCTCTACATTCAAAGGAGCAAACATAACATTTTTTAGTACCACATGACCTTCCGGCATAAATTCAATCCACTTTGAATTCATAAAGTCGTTTTCAAAAACAGCTTTATGTGATTGATATGAATCTGCTCTAAGCCCTCTAATTGGCATAGGAAGATTTGGATCGACCGTACAAGGCATACCACCGGCTTCCAAGAACACAACCTCATTTTTACTTCCATCTTTACTTAATAGTGCTACATATCCTGCTTTTGCACCTGTCATTTTGCACGCTTCATCAAATATAACTCTTGCAGCTTCATCAAATCTTTTATATTCCAATACGGCTTTAGCACCTTCCCATAGAGAGATAAACTCTTTAGGTGTAAAATTCTTCAATTCATCTTCTACAATCTTTCGTTTCTCTTTTTCTATTGATATTTCAACTTCTTTTTCAAGCAACAATAGATCCTGTTCAACCTCAATTTTAAACTCCTCAAGAAGCCCTTTTTTATTTGTAGCATTATAGTTGTTATTATGATCCATAACCGAAATAGTACCGTAAACCTCACCGTCTCCCCAACATATCGGATATCCTTGAAAGTAATTAAACCCGGCTTTTATAGCCGTACTTTCTTTCCATTTAGGATCTATTGAAGCATCATCAACAACAAAATACTCTTTATTATTTACCACCTCTTCACTAAAGCTATTCTTTAAAAAGAATTGATGACCGGATACATACGGCGTATTTTCAATTTTACTTGAAACCACTACTGTCATCCTATCATCTTCTACCTGCATTATAAATGCTGCTTTGACATCCATCTCTTTGATTAATAGATCAACAATTCTTTGCCACTTTACTCTGATATCCGGAGAAATATCTGGTTTAATAGAGGTTTTCATAGTAAACTCCCAAGTATAAATTTAATTTAAATTAATTCTAAAATTATAATAGAAAAAAGTGTTAAAATAGTAAATAAGTACAAAAGAATAAAAAAGAAAGAATAAAAATAGTAAATATAAATTTATTAAAGTTAAGAAATAAAAAGATTGTAAAAAAAGCAAATAAAAA
>JAYEMD010000032.1:0-23506 GCA_034717895.1 Campylobacterota bacterium
ATTTAGAACATCATAGAGATTCATCAAATCAAGATAATAATTCAATAATACTTGAATAGAGAGGGGAAGTAAAGACTTTCAGTCTTAGAGAAACCTATGGACTTTCAGTCCATAGTGGTTTAGTTTTTTAGCCATATCTAAACCGTTTAGGTTTGGCATATTTATATCTGTTAAAATAAGATCAAAATCTTTATTTTGCTTTAAAATATCAAGAGCAAATATTCCAGACTCTGCTTCTACTATGTGGTGTAGCCCGTTTCCCTCAAAAAGAGACCTGGCTACTTTTCTAGAAGTTACACTGTCATCAACAATAAGTATTTTCATAAATCACCTTAAAAAAGTTTATATATTATAGTTTGATATATTATCAAAAATATATTTATAGTTATATATATTTCTAAAAATGTAGGAATATTCCAGAGTAAATACCTTTTGTGGTATTAGAGATATTCACGTTATCAACATCCTCTAAAGTTATATCTTCTTTTCTATACCCTATTGTAGCACCGAACCCATATGAAAGTTTATATACTATACCTGCTTTCATATCAGTAACTTTATAGTCACTGAAACTTAGATAGTTTACATCTGCTTCAAAACTCAGATCACTAAAAGGAAGATCTACTCTTGCCTTTGCATAAGCTAGGGGTACTTTTGTATCAAATTTGTTATCGTTCATCTCCCCTTGAAATTGTCTAACAGTTAGCCCAAGGTCGAGATTAGCCCAATTGTCAAGCATTCTGTAGTAGAGTGTAAGATCAGTTTGGTCTAGGGTAAGTTTATTTACAGCATTGCTATGTGTAAGGTTTGTTTTTTGCACCTTTACATTTGGTATAAGAGGTACAAAGTGGTCAAAATATGCGTAATAAAATTGATTGTTTTCTTTATCGTTTAAACCAAGATCATTTTGTATTAGTTGGTTATTGTATGTTCCTGAAGTTCTTTCATTCCAGATATTATAACCAAGCTCCAAACCTAAAAAATCGGCACTTAAAGTTGAAGCTGTTATCATAGAGGATGCTGCAAGTGCAATCATATTTTTTTTCATAAATATCCCTGTTGTTTTTTATTTTTCGTATTGTACAAAAACTAACTTGAATTTATACGGCTATTATTACAATTTTAATATAACTATGATACTATTATAAGTAATTATATTTAAAAAATTATTTGATAATAAATAGAAGAGGAAAAAGAGATTTTTAAAAAACAGCAAAGTGTAAATGTTTTTTTACATTCGAAATCCAATTGCAATTATACAAAAAGTGTTAATATTATACTTTCACCGGAATATTACTGGAGCAGGGTTTTTAATCTTCCTTTTAGTTCTGCAAAAGAAGTGCATAAAATACTTCCGGGATTGTTTGAAGAGTTTATAGAGCTTGATGATCTAAGTTATTATGTAAAAAAAATATCACAAAATAACTTTTTATGTTTTGCCTATGATCAAAAAAAGATAATTGATGCTATAAAAAAAGCTGGATTGTTATTGTCTCAAATCGACAATATCTATTTCTCTCAGATCGAGTTTGAATCAATAGTAAAAGGTTCAGGTCAGTCATGTATGAAAGTTGATAACGTATGTTTAAGTTTTATAGATGATAAATTGGTGATGATACCGGTTGCATTAAAAGTGGATATAGATAACAGTATAGATATACAAGATCTAAACCTTTCAAAAGAAACTATATCTATCTCAAACAGTTCAAAGTATATACAAAACAAAACAGCATATCAATATAGTGCAGTTTTTGTTATCTTTGCTTTATTTACATTTTTTAAAGCTTTTGACAATAAGATCCAAATCAATAGTTATGAAGATAAAACCCAGCAGATTAAAAGCTCATTAAATCTACCTGCAACAAATATTCAGATGAGATCTATTATTGGAAAGTTAAATAAGACCCATCAAAAACAAGTTGAGATAAGGGAGCTTCTTCAATACCTATTTGATATAAAAAGAAAACTCAAAGCTACGGTAGTTTCTATAGATCTAAAGAGTAATGTTCTAAGTTTAAAACTAAAAGGTGTAGATGAACAAAAAATCACTAAGTATCTTGAAAAAAGATATCCCCTAAAAAGTGCAGTGGTTAAAGAGGGCATTATAACTATAGGGATGAACATATGAGAAAAGTATCTGCATCAACATATTTGCTTCTATCTATAGTATTGTTTTTATTATCTTTGATTTTTCTAAAAAGTACCACTTTTGAATTACAAAAAACAAACGACAGCTTTAATTCTTTTGTTCAAAACGGAAAAGTTTATGATAATTTGAAAAAAAACTGGAGTAAAGAATCTACACAAAAAGATTTGGAGAAGATTATATCTGGACTAAAAATTAAAGATCTATCAAAAAAAGTAACTGGAAAAAAGATATATATATCCTTTGAAGATAAAAGTTTAAAAAAGATAGATAAGTTTCTAAACAAAGTATTAAACAGTCATTTTAAGATAATAAGTTTGAATATCACAGATGATACATTACAGATAGAAGTTGGTTTATAAGATGAAAAAGATATTTAAATTTATATTGTATATTTTATTTTTCCTAATATCATTGACAATACTTCTTCCAAAAGAGAATATATATTACTTTGTAAACAAAAAATTAAATGAGCAGAAAATAGTTTTAAACCAAAGCGGGATAAATGACGAAAAAGTATCCCTAAATATAAAAGATATAACAGTAATGTACGACAATATTGAGGTGTCTAATATAGATACTATAAAGCTTGATACTTTTTTATTGTTCAATAGTTTAAATATTAAAGGTATCAATATAGACAGCTCCATGACAAGATATGTTCCTAAAAAAATAGATAATATAAGTGCCCGATATTCAGTACTAAACCCTTTAAAGGTTATATTTAAAGGATCTTTTGAACTTGGGGTATGTAACGGCTATGTTGATCTTTTAAATAGAATAATAAAGATAGATATTGAGGTATCACAAAGTTTTTCAAAAAAATATAAACATATGGTTAAATATTTGAAGAAAGAAAAGATCCAAAAAGACTCTAAGCTAGCAAGGTATAGTTATGAATATCAATACTAATGATATATTTAAAAATATACTCCCTTTTGCAGTTATATTGCTTATATCTTATATTATAAGTTCAATTGTGTATATATATCTGCCAAAATTAGACGATAGAGTAAAAGAGCAAAAAAACTTTAATATTGAATATAAAAAATATAATGTTTCATACTCAATGAAAGAGAATCAAAAAAAGAAAGCAATACGACAAAAGGTAAAAAAGGTTCAAGATTACAAGCTTATGTCAAGTGTAGATCTAAAGGCAATATACGCAAAGTCAAACACTCAAGGGTGGATAATAATTGCAAGTAAAAAATCATCACAGACGTTTATTTTAAGTGTAGGGGAGAGTTTTAAAAACTATAAATTAAAAGCTGTTTACCCAAAATATGCAATATTTCAAAAAGGTTCAAAAGAGTATCGTCTTGATATGATGGAAAAAAAAGAAAAATTAAAGTTTTCGCTTATAAAAGAGGATAGTAAAACTTTAAAAAGTGACACTGTAGAAAATCCTGCAGATGGATTGTTTAATATAAAGCGTGACACTTTGGACAGATATATACAAACACCGTCTAAGATATGGTCCGAGATATCTATAAAAGAGAAAAAAACAAAAGGTAAAATAGACGGGTTTGTTATAAACAGCCTCTCATCTAAAAGTATCTTTAAAAAGCTTGGGCTTAAAAAATCAGATATAATTAAAAAAGTTAATAATATTGAATTAAAAAGCTATTCAGATGCTTTTAAAATATATAAAAAAATAGATAAAGTTGATAATTTGATCTTTACGATCATAAGAAACAAAGAACAAATGGAGATAGAATATGAAATTAGATAGATTTTTAGCAGGTTTTGTTTTAATAATAGGTTTGAATTTAAATATATTTGCTTCACAGTCAAAAGAGCAGATAAATATAAATTTTAAAGATTTGGAGATAACTGATTTTATAAAAATAACTTCAAAAATAGTAGATAAAAATATTCTTTTAACCTCTAATATAAAAGGTAAAGTTGACTTTATATCAAATAAACCCGTATATACTGATGATATATTAAATATATTGGTATATGTTTTAGAGTCAAAAGGTTATACCCTGATTGAAAATGACGGTATATTAAGAGTTGTAAGACTTACGGATGCAGCAAAATACAATATACCCGTATATAATAATTCAAGCCAAAAGACCCACTCTATAATAACAGAAGTTTTTAATGTTGAGCACTCTAATGTTGATTATATAAGTTCAAAAATAAGACACCTTATAAGTAAAAGTGCAAAACTTGTTACGGATAAAGAATCAAATGCCGTTATCCTTACCGATTTTCAGGCAAATGTTGCAACGGTAAAAAATGTGATTTCACTTATTGCCAAAGACTCTAAAAAAGATATACAAACAGTCCAGCTTAATAATCTTCAGGGAAGTTCTGTGTTAACAGATCTGAAAACTGTAGCAAAAACTGTTTTTAATGAAAAAATATTAACAGAGAAAGTTGATATATTGTTAAATAAAGACACCAATACTATTATGTTTGTCGGTAAAAAACAAAATGTAGATTTTTTAGTAAAGTATCTAAAAGAGATAGAGCAAAAAGGAAGTTTAGTTGAGAAAATTGTAGATGTGGTATATCTTAAAAATGCAGAATCTAAAAATGTAATAAAGATAATTACAGATATTATTGCAAAAAAAGCTTATAAAGACAAAGATGCAAAACCTTTTGCTTCTACAGATGAAGAATCAAACTCTATAATTCTTATGGGACCAAAAGATGAGCTTTCATATTTTAAAAAGCTTATTGACAAACTAGATAAAGATAGACAACAGGTATATGTAAAAGCGCGTATTATTGAAGTAAGTGATGCAAAGACAAAAGAGATAGGTGTAAAATACGGACTTACAGGATTTAATGCTGCAAACGCGGGACTTGTTACCTTTAACTCTGCATTAAACGGTTTGGGAAATGTTCCCGTTTTATCTTTAGAAGATGCTACAAACTTTAATTTCGACGTATCAACAATGACTAAAGGACTTTCTCTTGGTGCATCTATAAATCTTCTAAATCAAAACGGTGCAGCAGATATAGTAAGTGAACCGTCACTATTGTGTATAAACAATAAAGAAAGTTCAATATATGTGGGTGAGACCAGAAGTATAAAAACAGGTACAACAACTACAAGCGGCGGTAATATAAACGATACATACAAAAGGGAAGATATAGGACTTACTTTAAAAGTAAAACCAAGAATCTCAACTGGGAATAAAGTTCTGCTTGATATATCTACAAAGCTTGAAGATGTTGCACAGACTCAGACAAACGATCAACCAAACACTACAAAAAAAGATTTAGTAACCACGGCCATTGTAAATAACGGTGAGAGTGTAATACTTGGAGGGTATATAAAAGAAAAAAGTGAAAACACCGTACATAGTGTACCTATACTTGGGAAGATACCTGTTATTGGAGAGTTGTTTAAAAATAACAATGAGATAAATGACAAGATAAATTTGGTAATAATAATTACACCCTACATAGTTCCCAAGTCAAAAGACCTTACATATGTAAGGGAACAGCTGGCACAGCTTAAACTTTTAGAGGAAAAATACACAAAAGATACAATGATAAGACTTCAAAGACAATCTATAAATGCAAAACTTGAAGATATAAAAAGAGAGAAAAAAAGAAAAGATCTTGAAGAACAAAACAGTGAACTTCAAGAGCAAATTGATAAAGAGAAACAAAATAACAATTTATCTTCAAACAATAGCCTACACAACAATAGAGTAAATAGCTTGATAGGACACTAGTTATGATGAATATTGAAGAGTTACACAATTTAGAGCTTAGTGTAGTTGAGTATGAGAATTATGAATCTGCTTTAAAATACTTTATCCTTTTTACAAATATAGATGATAAAATCACAATAGCAATAACAAAAGAGCATATGAGTGTCTCTTTTGATTATCTCTCAAAACAGGAATATGAACTGCCTATAGTTTTTTTAGATGAGTTATCCTTTGAAAGGCTCTATACAAAATTTGTAGAAACAAAAACAGATAAACAGATGTCAAGCATCACCCAGACAACAGAAGAGAGTGTTATAGATGAAGATGATATTAGTATCTCTGAGTTCTTAAAAACTTCAGCCGATATTATGACAGATGAGGGCTCGGCACCTATTATAAAGTTTGTAAATTCTCTTTTCTATCAAGCTATAAAGAAAAAATCTTCCGATATACATATAGAACTGCATGAGTTCAAAGGTGAGGTAAGATACAGAGTAGACGGTGTACTTCTAAAACATATAGAACTGGATAAAAATATAATGTCTTTGGTAGTTAGCCGTATAAAAGTTATCTCAAATCTTGATATAAGTGAAAAGCGTATTCCGCAAGACGGTAGAACAGCTGTAAAAGTATCAGGTAAAACACTTGATGTAAGGGTATCTGTACTTCCAACTTTCTACGGAGAGAGGGTGGTTATGAGGATATTGATGCAAAGCAGTGATATACCCTCTTTAAGTGAGCTTGGTATATCACACAATATAACAAAAGAGCTGGAAACTCTTACAAAAAACTCATACGGTATGATCCTGGTAACGGGACCAACGGGAAGCGGTAAGTCAACAACACTCCACTCACTTCTGCAAACAGTTGAATCGACACAAAAAAATATTATAACGGTAGAGGACCCGGTAGAGTATAAAAGTGACAATATAAATCAAATACAGGTAAATGAGAAAGTAGGGCTTACTTTTGCCTCTGGCCTTAGAAGTATACTTAGACAAGACCCGGATGTTATTATGGTAGGGGAGATAAGAGATAACGAAACTGCCTCTATCTCAGTCCAAGCAGCACTTACGGGACACCTGGTATTTTCAACACTGCATACGAATAGAGCTCCGGCTGCAATAACAAGACTTATAGATATGGGTCTGGAGAGATTTTTGATATCATCTTCTATATTAGGTGTATTGGCACAAAGGCTTGTTAGAAAGCTTTGTGAAAGTTGCAAAGAGGAAGATATAATAGCTGAACATCATCTAAGTGAGTTTAATCTCTCTTCTGATCTAAAAGTGTATAAAGCCTGCGGCTGTAAAAACTGTAATTATACGGGATATACGGGAAGAGCAGCTATAGCTGAACTTTTTATGATAACAGATAAGGTAAAATATGCCCTTCAAAGTGAAGTAGATGATCAACAGCTTATGAGTCTTGCTTTAGCAAATGGGATGAACCCTTTGAGTGAACAGTTAAAAAACATGATAAAAAACGGACAAACATCATTAGATGAAGCTGTCAGAATAGGTATAAGCGGTTAGTTGTGAAAAAGTCAATATCTTTAGTTGAGGTTATGGTGTCTATTATCCTTTTAAGTGTAGTAATCGTCTCAAGTTTACAGATAAAGCAAAATAATCTTCACAATCTTGAAAGATTTAAAGATATTTCAAAATATGACGGGTATATAAACCTAACGGCAAATTCAGTAGAAGATAAAGCCGATAAGAATATATATCTAAGCGATGTTGTAGATTTTGATGATGATGAGATAAGAAGAGAGTTCAAAGATATTAAAATAGAGCTTAAACATACTGTTTTAGATGAGATTGAACTACCTAAAAATGATTTTATAAAATCTGCACAAATAACAAAGAGCCGATATTCTATTCAAGATAATATAGAAAAAAATTTCTATACGTTCAAATTACAATAAGATGAAAAAAACAAAAGCATTTACTCTTGTAGAGATACTTATATCCATAACTCTGTTTTCAATAATAATACTTTTTTTATATGAGACATTAAATATAACACAAAAAAGCAATGATCTATACAGTGAAAAACTAAGTGAAAAACAAAACAGCAATATAATAAAAAAGATAATATTTTTTGATCTAATGCACAACGATAAAACTTCACTTCTTTTGTCAAAAAACAATGATGAACAAACTACACTTTCAATGAAAACAACAAATACATACCATAATCCTTTTTTTCAACATATTACATATTTGCTATCCAAGGGTGAATTAATAAGAGTAGAGAGTAAAAAAAAGTTTGATATAAAAAAACTTAATGATGATTTTTTTAAAGATTCATATATAGATGTTTTAGATAGAGATATAAAGAAGTTTAAAGTTGTTATCCATAACAATAAACAGGTCTCTTTTTTTATTCAAAAATCAGATACCCAAAAGATGCTCTTTGGTTTTTAATATATCTCTTTACCTATAAAAAAGGGGGAAGATCTCATATCTTCCCCCTTTTTATCTTTATATAGTATATAACTATATAACTTCTACAGTTCCACTATGAACAGTTACCGTTGTTATTTGTGTATCTGCATCCGTAGAAGTGGTGATGTTAGCATCACCGCTTGTATTCTTTACGGTTTGCCCGCTAGTTATCGTAAAAATGTCTCCAGCCGTATAGGTTGTTGTAGAGTCATCGCTTGATGAACTGCCACCCCCGCAACCTGCTGCAAACAAAGCCAATAAAAATGCCGCTGTAATAATTCTTAATTTTTTCATAATATCCCCTTAAAATACCAATTCCGTAAATGTCGGATCAGGTTGAACTTCTATAAGTAAAGCACCCGTACTGCTTTTTTTAGCTGTAGCTTTCGATCCTGCCGGGAATGTAGGAAGTGTAACTGTTGTGGTTGTTCCGCCTGCACTAGTTACCGTGAACGATGGTGCAACAGTACCTGCCGGTGTTGCTGCAACTTGTGCTCTTGCAATATTCCCTGTAGGTGTAGTTACAAAAGGTGTAGTTACAGTAGCATTACCGCTTGAGTCAACAGATACGTCACTACCCTCTACATCAGAGGAAGTTTCCGTATTTACAGTTGTTTCACCTGTTTTTACAATGGCAATCTCAGCTTTTACCGTACCGTCAGAGTTTGCGGTGATAGTTTCTGTTACCGTAGTATCAGTTTCAACTATCTCTGCTGTAGTTTCAATAGAACCGTCAGCTTTAAGTGTAGTATCTGTACCTTCAATCTCACTTATTATATCACTTTCTATAACAGTGTCACCTTTTGTAATTTGAAGTGTATTTTCAGTAGTACCATCGGCTTTAGCTGTAATAGTTGCTTCAGTTATAGAATCGTCGGTTTGAGTTTTAGAAGCTGTAGTTTCAATAGAACCGTCAGCTTTAACCGTAGTATCTGTACCTTCAATCTCACTTATTATATCACTTTCTATAACAGTGTCACCTTTCGTAATTTGAAGCGTATTTTCAGTAGTACCGTCAGCTTTGGCAGTTACCGTAGCTTCAGTAGTAGAACCGTCAGTTTGTGTTTTAGAAGCTGTAGTTTCAATAGAACCGTCAGCTTTTATAGTTGTATCTGCACCTTCAACTTCCGTTATTATAACAACTTCTATAGGAGTACTGCTATCAGCTTTAGTTATTTGAAGTTTGTTCTCAGTTGTACCGTTATTGTTAACAGTCGTAGTTACATCTGCAGTTGTACCTGTTGTTTCATTTGTAACAGTTGCCGTACTTTCAACTCCATCAGCAGTAGTTGTAGTAGTCATATCAACTTCAGAAATAACCTCTACGGTTACTGTATTTCCACTTTCATCTGTAAATTCTGTTGTTGCTATCTCATTTCCATCTGTTGTAGTTTCTTCAACTGTTTCACCTACACTAAGACCGGTATCAATATCACCTGCATCTACAACTGTATCGTCAGTTGTGTCATCGGTCGTATCATCCGTTGTATCGTCTGTAGTGTCATCAGTCGTATCATCCGTTGTATCGTCAGTCGTGTCATCAGTTGTGTCGTCGGTTGTATCGTCAGTCGTGTCATCGGTCGTATCATCAGTTGTCGTATCTCCACTTGTTGTACCACCACCTGTTGATGCAGCTGGTATAGCTACAGTATACGTAGCTTGTGAAACTTCAGTTTTATTTCCCGCCTCATCATATGCTATAGCTTTGATGATATATGTACCGTTACTGCTTAATGATACTGTTGCAGAGTTAGTACTGCTTGTTGTTGGGTTGTCAGGAGTTGTACCGTCTGTTGTAATAGTATAGAATATATTGTCAGAATTTAAAGCACTGATAGTTATAGTCGTAGCACTTGTAAGCTCTGTTCCTGAAGTTGTTGAGAAACTTACAGCACTTGGAGCTGTGTTATCAACAGTAAATGTTAGTTGTGTTGCAGAAGAATCTGCCTGCCAGGTTGAACCGTCATAGCCAACTATACTAATAGTATGTAAACCATCTGATAATCCTGAAATATCTATAGCCGTATCTACTGCAGTTTGTGCAGAGAAAGTACCGGTATCTACTTTATATTTATAGTGAGTTACACTTGAACCCTCAACACTTATACTTGCAACTGCAGTTGTATTTGTAGATAGGTCGGTAGCTACTGTACCACCTTCTGTTACTTCAGTTCCAAATTGAGCTACATTCGTAGTTGTATTGATAGTAAAGGCAGATGATTTGATACTACTTTCATTTCCTGCACTGTCAATTGCAATAGCCTTTAGTGTTTTACTTGAAGCTATTGTTATAGCAGAACTATATGTGTCACTAGAGCTATCAGGAGTATCCCCGTTTGTTGTATAGTAAATAGTGTAGTTGTTTGCATCTGTTGAACTTATAGATACACTTTGACTTGAGGTGTGTGATCCGCCATCAGGACTTACTGTTGGAGTAGCAGGTGCTGTTGTATCTATTTTTATAGGACCATATTGTGCCGTAGCTCCCAAGTCACCGTTTGTTGCATATGGTGCTATATGAAAATAGTAGCTTCCATCACCGCTTGTGTTCATATCATCAATAGTTTTAGATGTGGCACTATCTGTCAGAAAAGTATCTGAAGTAGTTATATGTGTACCACTGGTCTGATCTAGTTTGTAATAGTATCCGTTTAGTACAGTATCTCCATCAGTAGTCGGTGCTGCCCAAGATACGGATAGACTTGTGGCTTTTGACTGATTAGTTGTATCGTGTGTGCTAGAAGATACGCTCATAGTACCAAATGCACCAAACAACGATGTGCTTCCAAGAAGTAGTGCCGATGTGATAAGTGATAAGTTATTAAGTCTCATTTTTTTCCTTTCTTAATGTAACAATCCCGTTTTAGGGATTGTTAATTATTCATTGGTAGTTTCTACAACAGTTAGAGTAACAGAATTAGTATTATTATCAATACCAGTTGCAGTTACTTCTGTTGAGTCACCTGTAGTTGGAGTATTACTGCTAGTATCCTCTGCCGCTTCATATAGTGAATATTCAACAGCTCCGGTAGCTGTATCAACAGTTTTCATACCGACTGCAACTATATACTTATGACTTGCTAACGCAGGAGGAACATTAAATGTGTAATCATAAGTTCCGGCATTATCAAGTGTACCTGCTTCAGCTTCCTCTATAACTTCCCAATTGTCAGCATCTATAAAATCAATCAATAGTATACTAAATGTGTTAGAACCTGCACTTAAATTTGTCAATATACCTGCAAAAGTATGTATTGTAGCAGATTTTGCCACAGAAACGTCGGTAATATTTTCATTTGTACTACTAGATGTTATTTCATCAACACTATCCCAAACTCCAAGAGCTTGTTTGATCATATCTGGCTGAGTCCATGACCAGTACTCTATAGTATAATCATCAGCGGCAGTTAAACCTTTTATAGTAAAGGTACCGTCACTTGCAACCTCTGCACCGTTACCGTCTACTGTAGGTGACCAAGCATGGATCCATCCACTCATATCACCACCCGTAACACCGCTTACGGTTCCGCTTATAGATTTCATATCTGCAGCTGCAGGTAGAGTAATAGTATAAGCTTGAGTGCCACTTACAGATATTTTATCAGCTTTTGACCAATCCCAAGTAAATGAACTTACCGTAGCATCAGCAGCTATAGTATCATTTGCATTACCGTCACCGTTTGTAATAATACCACCTTTATGATTTTGAGGGTGGATCATAACTCTATAATCACCGGTAGGAACTTTTACAGATACACTATTGCTAAATGTCGGATTTTGCCAGTCTGACCAGTCTGCATTGTCCATACCGTACCACTCACCTATTGGATTATTTGAACCGTCAATTGCCTCTAGATCTATAAACATCTGCTCAGTTACACCATTAGATGTATTACTGTCATTATCATCTAAATTATTTATCGTAAATGTTAATGTATTTAATGTTGGAGGTGTTAGTGTTCCAAGTTCTAAAGTTCCGCTTGTAAGATCACTAGCTTCTGCATCAAATAGAGTACTTCCTTTTGGTCCCCATGGTGCTGTATTGCTCCAAGAGTTCTGGTTTGTAATAAGTGAATCATCACTTCCATCAATTTCACCTCTAGGTGGAGTACCACTTGTAGCTCCTAGATCAACTACAAAACCTTCCCATGTATCAGGAATATAAGCTTCCATTCTGTAGTTTGTAGCTTGTTTGACACTCATAGCCACTGCTACGTTACCGCTTCCGTCTGACATGTATTCTTCCCAAGCATAGTTGCTTCCGTTGTGCTGCCACATATTAATATGTATCATTTGATCTGCATAATCTGCACCTAATGCAAGTGTAGCTGTTATTTTAGCTCTATCATTTGGTATAGTTAAAGGCAAGGTAGCAGTTGCATCAACCGTAAAGCCGTCAATATTAGGCTTCCAGGTTACAGGTTGTGACCAGTCACAAGTCCAGGTTTCTGTTTTCCAGTTATCACAAACTGTTCCATCTTGAATACCCACCCAGATAACATCTGAGTCAAGTTTTGCATCACTAGTATCACCGTTTCCATCAGGATCTGCGTTATACCAGAACTCACCAAGACCGTCTATCCATACTTGAAGTTGGTAATCAGTTCTCTCTTTTAGATCTCTTAGAACTACACTTGTGGTCGTACCGTCAGATGCTGAGGAGTTGTTTTCCCATCTCCCTATTGGTTCATTTGGTACAAAAAGATTAAAGTTAACATTTGTACTGTTATTAATACCGCTTAGTGTTGTAGTAAGATTGTAGAAAGTAGGTTGTGTAATAGCTAAAGTCCCCATAGCAATATCACCTGTTGTACTTGATACATTTATCTTAGCCGTACCGTTTTGGATCTTTGGAGCCCAGTATGCTACAGTTGACCAGTCAAAGTTTTCTGACCATGTATCAACTTCATCTATAGCCGTACCGTCAGATGCAAAAGGTTTCCAGTTTACATCCATGCCGTCTACAACCTCTGTACCACTTGTAAAGTCACCGTCATCATCTGTAACTATATAGTGGTAGTGTTTATACTCACCGTTGGCAACATCATAATTGATCTCCATTATGTAGTTACCCTCTTTAATATTTTGAATATTAAACGTACCGTCAGATTTTATCTCCGCACCTGTTCCTGAATATGTTTGAGGATTAAATAGATTGATATTTGCCCATTGTGCATTTGCATCTATACCAGAAATAGTACCGCTTATGCTATATGTTGTAGGTGCTACATAGTTACTAAAGCTTATATTTAAAGTGGTACTGTCAGTTAAGATAAGAGGATTTACATCAGGTACCCAGTAGTATTCACCTGTAGTTGAGTCGATAGATTCATTCCATCTTACATCCATCTCATCTTTAAAGCTGTCATCATCACCACCTACGGCATTATCGGCACCAAAGTCTCTAAATAGACCTTTCCACCAGCTGTTTTCCCAGTTGGTTTCATCCCAGTGGTCTTGGTTTACTCTTATTATATATCCAGCTGTATTTACAGTATCTCCCAATGTTACAGAGTATGTACAGTTTAGTCCATCTGTATCACAGTTTACGGGAGATCCTGCTATCCACCAGCCTGTGGCTGCATCAAGAACATCTATGTGCATATGATTATTATAATCACTTAGATCAAAACCATCAGGAGGTGTAACTGAACCTGATATCTTTTTGAAGTTTGCACCGTAATTAGAGATATCTATATTGTAATCTTCAATATTAGCCTCACCGCTAGTGATTGTAAAGTACCCCGTTTTATCAGTGTCAGGAAGCCATATACCGCTGTCTTGTGAAGTCTCTTCCCACATTACACCGTTTGCACTTACAAGTGCTTCGTCATTATCGGCAGTATGGTCACTTGAAACTGTAGCAACACCTGACTCATCATCAAGATACATCTCTACCCATTCACTTGCACCGGCTTTATCTGAGAATTTCTCAATTCTTACTATATAGTGATCTTCAGTTGTAGGCTGTGGTAATTTTATTTTAAACGGATAAGTACTGTTTCCACTTGTAGTTTCTGTTCTACCTATCTCTGTTCTATATTCTACACCTGTATCTTTATTAATAGCGATGATATTTACCATCTGCCATCCAAGCCACTCACCGTTAGTACCGATGATCTCACCTGGAATAAAGTCACTTGGAACTGTTACTGTACCTGAAACAAGATATTTATCTGCATCCATATTGGCAATATTAAGGTCTAGTGTAGTTTCTGAAGTTGATATGTTTATATGATTTACATCAGGAGCCCACTTTTCACCACCGTCCGGCCAAGTGTCCGTCACTCCGTCACTATTTTCATCTACCGGGTTCCATTGTACTTCCATATGTGATTTAAATGAATCTGCCGCAGTGCTACTTCCAAGCGGTGCATTATCATCTCCCAAGTCATAATAGTAGTGCTCTTCAACACCGTCAAGGTGGATATGCACCTGAACGGTAGCATCGATAGTTTCACTGTCTGCCAACTCTCTAAAGTATAAATTATATGTACCGTCAGCTTCAACCATAGTTGATCCTAACCATTCACCGTCTTTAGTTTGAAGATCTATAAATACGGCATTACACTCAGGAAGAGGCATTTGTGTTGTAGTATCAAAACAGTTTTCAGGAGATGTTAATGTTACCCCTGAAGGGAGAGTAACCGTACCTGAAAGTATTGATGCATCTGCACCGTACATTTTAGCATCATCATCACCCATCATATCTTTCATTTGGTGTATTTCCGAGATTATGGCAATAAGGTCAGCCTCTTGTGTATCGGTGATACCTGTATTTGGATCTATTGTATCTACTATTGTTTGTGCTTGTGCAAGAAGAGTCTCTATAGCAGTTTTCATTTCAGGAGGTATATCTGCAGCTTCATTAAGCATAGTTTGTATATTTGCAAGTTCGGCAATAATATCATCTGCATTTACAACAGCTAAAAGCGGGAAGTTTGCAATAGTTACATCTGAACTATTTTTTACAACTACACTGGAACCTGTTTGTACTGTAGGGTTAGCCCCTAATGTGATTTTAAATGTATTTGCAGTTCCTGTACCTTCTGTTGCTGCAGCAAAGTCAGGCATATCGGTCAGTGTTGTACCGGCAGTTACAGCAGTTACAGTAAAGTCAGTACCTAAAGATACTGTAGTAGTTTCATCTATAGCTGATATGTTTGCCGTAGTTAAAGTAGTGATATTAGTGTCAAATTGAATATAAATCTCATCACCTAAACTATAAGCGGCATCATTATCTACATCAAATTCTGCAACTTTAACAGAACCGCCACCTTGCATATTGCCCTCATCGTACATCTCTAGTTCAAGATTATATAGTGGAGTTGCACCTATAAAAGGCGTTGGATCTACAGCAGTAAGAGCAGCGTAATCAGTTGTATAATCTTTTATATCATCCCAGAAAGATATTTCAGTTGTTACCGTACCGCCATTAACAAGAGTTATAAACTGATCTCTCCCTGCTGCATTAAACAGGTATCCTGTAGCACCACTGTTTGGAGAAGACCAGTCACCCCAGTATACGGCACCGTTTGATTCAACAAAAGCAGGTTGCCAGCTGTCGGTTGACGCAGTAATTGAGACCTTTATTGCTCTATTACCGTCAGTCATAGTTGTTATAGTGTATGTACCTGCCGTTGATCCTGTATCGTCTAATATATTTCCTATTGAATTTGTAGTGTCATAATCACTAAATTTTAGTCCATTTTCAAACATAAAATGTATATCTGCAATTAAAGTTTCCAATGAACTATGCCCTGTAGAGTCAGTGCCTGAGTAATCTATTTGTTCATTATTTTGTATAAGTGCTATTTGATATATCTCTACGCTTGTATTAAAATCAGTACCGTATGTAGTATTAAAAGCAGTTTTGTCTGTAACCGTTCCCAAATACTTTATTTTTGCTTCATCTGTATTAACTGTTATCTCACCTGTTGAACCGTCAATTGTTATAGTCTCGTTATCATCCGATTCAACTATTGCACCTGTTTGATCTAGCTCTTGCCATTGCAACTGGCTTGATGTCATGTTTAATTGTTCAACATCTAATTCCATAGCGGCAAAAGAACTGGTTGTCAATAAACTAGCTGCAACACTAGAAAGTAAAATCTTTTTTGATTTTGATTTTAAATCCATTTTATTCTCCTTTTTTATAGATTTGGTTAAGCGTCTGCTTACCTCTTAAAGATTTCATATTTTGAACTCTTTGGTTATTTCTCTTTTTTTGTTTCTCATAGTTTTTTTTGTATGCAACTCCTTTTATTTTATAAGGTACAAACATATACCTACTCTTATGTAGAGTTTCCTTTTGATTTTTGATTTTTTGTAAGTTCGATCTCACCCCTCCTTGTCTGTATTTTTGTACTTTTTGTTTATATTTAAAATAAGGTACTTTACTCCTATATTCTTTATTATATAATTTTTTTATGTTCTTTTTGTAGCTTAAAGCTTTTCTATCTAATGTGATAAAATCAAATGTTTTGGATCTTTTTTTTGGAGAGTCTTTAGTTATATTTGAAGTTGTTGGTTTTGAAGATGTTTGTTGTTTGGCTGTACTTTTGTTAATGTTTGTAATTGGATCTGTTTTATTAATTTTATCCTGTAATTTAGTATCGTTTTCATAAAAAAACAATACAAATGAAAGTGCTATTACCAATAAAATAAATAATTTATTTAACATAATCTACCTCGCGATATAGTCCGTTAACAGTATAACAATTAATTGGTTAAGTATAAATGTAAATTATGAAAGATTACAAAATAATTACATTACTGTTTAGTAATAACACATTTGCGTTTATTTTATATTGAAAATAATTAATATTATTTTTAAAGCAAAATATCCAAATAAAGAGTATACCCGTCAACAAAACCTTGATTGTCATGGTACGGTGTCATAGTAATATCAAACATAACTTTACTACCGTCTTTTTTTATAAGATTATGTGTGGAGATGATTGTTTTTTTGGTTCTTATTGCTTTTAGCATTACCTGTTGAAAGCTTTCAGTGTTGCATGATTCACATTTTAGATCATTTATATTCTTATCTATTATCTCGTTTTCATCATATTCAAAGAACTGCATAAATTTTGATGATGCTTTTTTTATCTCACCTGTTTTATCTATACTCAGGCTAAAAACAAAGTTATCTATTATAGTTTCATAGTATTTTACAAGAGCTCTTTTTATAGTTAGTTCAGATTCCATCTCTTGGTTGTTTTTCTCTTCTAGAGTTTTTTGTTGCACTAGACCTTTTGCCAATGTTTCTATTTTCTTTGATTTTCTATATTTAGAAACTAGATCAACTATATTTAAGGTAAGGTTTTTTACCAGTACCGGTTTTGGGATATATTTATCAACATTCAGTTCTATGGCATTAAGTAGGTGTTCCGAATCTGTATGTGCTGTTGTAACGATAACAGGTATATCAGAATTTATTTCATTGATTTGTTTGATCATATCTATACCGTTTAATTCAGGCATATTTATATCTGTTACTATTATCTCTATCTCATCTTTGTAAGTTGTATAAGTTTCAAGTCCATCTCTACCGTTATCGGCAAAAAAGACTTTTTTGAAAATCTTTTCAAACAATGATCTGGTTTGATTCATAACCACAGGATCATCCTCAACATACATTATAGTAATAGTTTTTAGTAATTTTGTATCTAAATTCATAATATTATCCTATATTTTATCAAATAGTGATAGAGTTGTTTTATCTTCAGGAGGTGTGAGTCTAAAAAGTTCATAACTTTTTGTACTTGCAACTCTACCCCTTGCGGTTCTTTGTATATATCCGTTTGCTAAAAGGTAAGGTTCTATAGCTTCTTCAATAGTCCCCTCATCTTCACTTAGAGCTGCTGCCATGGTGCTTAGACCTATTGGTTTACCTTTGTTTGAAAGTAGAAGTTCAAGTAGTCTTAGGTCCATCTCATCAAAGCCTTTGTCGTTTATACCAAGCTCATCCAACGCATATTTACATCTGTGAAGCATAATTATCTCTTCATCTTCCACATCAGCAAAGTCCCTTACTCTTTTTAATAGTCTAAGTGCAATCCTGGGTGTCCCTCTGCTTCTTCTTGCTATTTCAAGGCTGGCATCTTTTTGTGCAGTTTTATTTAGCTTATTTGATGCTTGTACTATAATCTGCGATAGCTCAATATCATTATAAAAATTAAGTCTAAAGTTCATACCGAATCTATCTCTTAAAGGGGAGCTTAACATACCTGCTCTAGTTGTAGCACCTATTAGGGTAAACTTTGGCAGATCTATTTGTACAGTTTGTGCAGCAGGTCCGCTTCCTATTATGATATCTAGTCTAAAGTCTTCCATTGCCGGATAAAGTATCTCTTCAATTGCAGGGGATAGTCTGTGTATCTCATCTATAAAAAGGATATCCCCCTCTTCAAGGTTTGTAAGAATAGCAGCTAGGTCACCGCCTTTTTCTATGGTTGGTGCTGCTGTTACTTTTATGTTTGCTTCCATCTGATTTGCTATGATGTGGCTTAGTGTAGTTTTACCAAGTCCCGGAGGTCCAAAAAGGAGTATATGGTCTAAAACCTCACCTCTTTTTTTAGATGCTTTTATAAATACTTGAAGATTCTTTTTGATTTTTTCTTGACCTATATACTCATCCCATATCCCAGGTCTTAAAGAGTTCTCATCTGTAGTATCTTCAAAAGATATTTTTTCTAATTCAACTAGTCTTTCCATATGCCTGCCATTTTTATTTATAGTGTATCATATATAGTATCTATCTTTTAAAAATATGTCAAAATGCAATCTTACTCCATACTTTCAGAAAATCTAACAACTTTATTTCTACCAGTTTGTTTAGCCTCATATAAAGCAATATCACTTTGTTTTACATATTTCCAGAAACTTTTATTTTTATTTGGGAAAAGTGAGGTACCTATACTACATGTTTTACTAAATGTTTCAGTTCCTGCTTGAATTTTTTGCTGAGCAAACGCTATTCTTAACTCTTCTGCTTTTTGCTGCAGCTTTTCTTCTGTACAATCTGTAAGGACAACAATAAACTCTTCCCCTCCAAATCTAATAGCCACATCTTTAAAGTCAATTACATCATGTATTGTATTTGCTATTGTTTTTATAGCTATATCACCTATATCATGTCCATAGTTGTCATTGATAAGTTTAAAGAAGTCAATATCTACCATCATAAGTCCACAAGGTACATTTTTAAACTTCCCTTCATAAAGGAATGTATCTATATATTTATCAAGATGTTTTCTGTTAAACATACCTGTAAGTGGATCAGTAGATGCATTTCTTTCAAGTATCTGCATAAGTTTTTTACTTACTATCTCAGGTTTTGCAGTATCAACATAGTCTTGGATAAACGGAAGAAGATCTCTTGTTCTTTCATGATCCTCTTGAGTATCAGATACAATCGATACAATAAAGTCAAGGTCATTTGATATTGAATAAGGGATACATAAATAGAATTTACTTTCATCCTTGAATTTATCACACACCTCTTTGAATTGGCAAGAGTCAACTATAGTATTTGTTTTATCTGCTCTGCATCCTTTTGAAACAGGGTCGCATATTATTTTTTTACTAATATATACAATTTCAGTACTTTTGTTTGTAGTATCGGCTTCTATAAAGTTAAAGTTCTCTATATTGAATTTTTCTTTAAGAACAACAGCAAATCTTCTATATACCTCTTCTATATTTTCATCATGTTCTATAATTTTTCTAAACTTATATATATCTGCCAGTCTTGTTACAGTATTATTTACATCTATTAAAGGATCTTCTTGTTTATCTACTTTATGAGCTGTAAGGAACAACTCGATTTTATTTTCAATGTTTTCCAAGCTGTTTTCTAGTTTGCTCATATGTTCATTGATCCAATGTGCTACATCTTTTGCTTCACCGCTGTTAACATCGTTGACTCTACCGCTATAATCACCGTCATGTGCTTTTTTCATAACAGTTTTTATTGCTTCAAAGATTGAAAGATAGGGTGTTACAAGTCTTCTTACAAACCATAGTATTAGTCCTATTAATAATAGAGAGATAATTGATGTAGATATAATGATCTCTAAACTTGTCTGTTTAATATCGTCCATTGTCATTGTCATAGATATTACACCAAGTATGTCACCCTCTTTGGCATCATGACAGCTCATACAGTTGATATCATTATTTTTCTCCGCTTTGTAGGGGATAGTTATTCTGTATGTGGTTTTGCCAAAAATATTTTCATCTATGTTTTCAATATCAAGACCGGAAGATAATACTTTTTTATCTATCTCATCTCTTACAGATTCTTTACCTGCTCCGTATTGTTTTTCAACTGTTTTTGATCTTATTATCCATATATCGTCAATATTATCAAGATTTTTTGTTTGAGAGATAAAAAAGTCTCTGTTATCCATTATGCCGTTAACCATGTGTGCAGTAAGACCGTTTTTTACACTTTGTGCCACAAGATGGGCTTTTGTTTTTGCAGAATTAAAACTAAATTCTCGAAGATTTAAAGTTATGTTAATGATCATAGCCAGAAATATAACTGACATCATCAGACCTATGGTAGTACTTATGGTTTTTTTAGTTGACATATTAACCTCTTTTGATAATTTGAATGATTATATCTTTTTTTTAATAAAAATTATTTTAAATAATTATTAATTATAATTAAATAATATTTAAAACTTCTATTTTAGTATGTTTCTTCCTTTGAAGGGAAAGACTTGTTTTGTACATCACTTACATATTTTTTTACACTTTGCTTGACCAAATCTCCTCCGTCCATATATTTTCTTACAAATTTAGGTAATCTTTCAAAAAGACCAAGTAGATCAGACCATACAAGTACTTGACCGTCTGTATCAACACCGGCACCTATACCTATAACGGGTATATTTACAGTATCAGTCACAGCTTTTGCTGCATCTGGTTTAACACCTTCAATTACTAGTAAAAAGGCACCGGCTTCTTCAATTGCTTTTGCATCTTCTATAAGCGATTTTATATTTGTCTCGTTTTTCCCTTTTATTTTGTATCCACCTTCGCTTCTAACATTTTGAGGCATAAGACCTATATGTCCCACAACGGCAATAGAGTTTGACGTAAGATATTTTATAATACCGGCTTTCTCTTTTCCACCTTCAATTTTAACAGCATCTGCATTTGTCTCTTTATATACTCTAATAGAGTTTAGAAGTGCAGTTTGATTATCTATATATGTTCCAAACGGCATATCACAAATTACAAAAGTATCAGGAGCACCGTTGCAAACAGCTTTTGTATGATAGATCATCTCATCAATACCTATACTTAACGTATCACTGTTCCCTCCAAAGCTCATATTTAAACTGTCTCCTACAAGTATAAAGTCAACTTCTTTGTTAAATATTCCTGCAAACAACGCATCATATGCGGTAATCATTGCAAGTTTTTGTATCCCTTTTGCTTTTTGAATAGAAGTAATTGTCTGCTTACTCATTAATTTCCTTTATTTTAAATAGTTTATCTCATATATTTATTATACATTTTATGGTAAGATTATAACCAAGAAATAATATATACCAAATTAAAAAAGATATTATTGTCACATCAAAAAAATATATAAATATTTGGTAACAAAATAGGATAAATATGAAAAAACTAGTTGGATTTATTACATCTTCTCTTCCTGAAAATAGTTTTACGGTAGATTTGGCACTTAGTATGAAAGAAGCAGGGGTTGATACCCTGGAACTCGGTATCCCTTTTTCCGATCCTGTTGCAGACGGTCCGATTATAGAAAAGGCAAGTTTAAAAGCTTTAAGTAACGGCTTTAGATTAAGTGATCTTTTTGATGTTACAAGCAAGATTGCACCGCATATGGACACACTGTGGATGGGGTATATGAATCCTTATTTTCACTACGGTATGGAAAATTTCCTTGCAAAAGGTAAAGAGTTTAATATTAAGGGTTCTATTATCCCAGATCTTCCACATGAAGAATCTATTGCTTATAAAGAACTGTTTGAAAAATATGACCAGACTATAATTGATTTTGTAGCACCGACAGATAGTTTTGAGAGAATAAAAAAGATTACACAAAACAGTCATAAGTTTATATATATGGTTGCATATGCAGGTATAACAGGAAGCGGTGCAAGTGAAAACCTTGAAGATGTGATCTCAAACGTAAGACGCTGTACTGATACACCTTTATTTGTAGGATTTGGTGTAAATGAAAAAACTGCACATGATAAAGTAAAAGGTGTTGACGGTGTTATTGTCGGAAGTGAGTTTGTAAAACATCTTATAGATGAGAGTTTAAGTAACAATGAAAAGATCACCAGAATAACGCAAACTGCTAAAAATATAAAAGAGATAATAAATAGTTAATATTAAGTAAAATAGAAATTAGAACTTAGATTTTTTAAGAACTAATCCCTAATTTTATTTAGTATAAGCTTTTATAAACGACCCTTATACTATAATTCTACCCCTTATTAAAATGACCCTGTCGTCTAGCGGCCAAGGACTTTAGATTTTCATTCTAAAAACAAAGGTTCAAATCCTTTCGGGGTCGCCATTTATTAATCTAACTAAATCTCAAACAACCCTATAAGGCTTTATTTATGGCAAGAACAGTAACACCTCTAAAAAGGTGGAGTTATGAAAGATACTGTTCCTCAATCTTTAGATTATCTTGTAATAGGAGAATTTGGTAATAATGATTGGATTTATTCATCTTATGGAAGAAAAGTAGAAAAAGTAATGGAAAATCAAAAAGACAGTTATTGTAATACTAAAATTATTTCAGAATCTCAACTATTAAAGTTTTTATAAAATAGATAGTATATAAGTTTCAAAATATTAAGGTACTACACAAAAAAACATACTATACAAGGGGTGCAGTTTCCCTTTTAAGGTCGATCAAATCAAATTTTTTTCATAGGCTCGTATTTACTGAACTAAACAAATTCAACTATAGTGGAAAACCTACTACAGACTTTAGTTAAAGGCTTTATAAGACTTTAAAAGTGGATTTATAGTAAAAATCATGTTCAAATTTGTGCTACCTAGTTAAAGCCTCTTTAAATTTCTAAATCTTAAAATTTTGCTGGAGTAATAATACCGTTTTAAATTAAAACTAACTATCAATAATACATAATTGTTCTTTCATATAATCCCACAATATTAATTTCTTTGTTCTATCTTTATCATTAATCCAGATTAAGAGCTCATCATTTAAA
>JAYEMD010000033.1:0-5552 GCA_034717895.1 Campylobacterota bacterium
ATAAATAATTTTTACCTATATACTGTAATTTTTTCACATAATTTGTGTAAAATATAACATATAATTTTTATATATAACTTAATTATGCAATATAATACACATATTATATGTAAAAAATAACCATAAAGATATACAAAAATATACATAGTAAATATTTAATATTATAAGTTGTATAATTACAATTAATGTACTAATAAATATATAGATCACCATTGTCCAATCAGTTTCTTTTTTTATCACATTTTATGGCACTATTCTTTCTAATCAAAAAGAGATATAAATATAATTATTAAACTTATTTAAATAATTGTGCTATTAAATTATATTTTAATGATATAATATATACAATTTTATTGTAAGGGGGTTGGAAGTGTACAGAATCGTTTTTTTACCTATAATAATATTCACATTTTGTTATCCTCAAGAGCATCAACTATTAAATAAATCCAGAGAAGATCAATTGAATTTTCAGAAGGATAAGATAGCTAATGAACATAATTCTTTAAAAAACAACTGGATATCTCCTTGGAGCATACAATCTTCAATCAATAAAAATATATCTACAACCAATACCCATACAAGTGCAAAAAAAATTTCAATAGGATTTTCTCAAGATATATATAGATCAGGAGGGATAAATTTTTCTATCCAATATGCAAATGAAAAATATAAACAAGATCTGTATGAGCTGGAAGATGAACGTTCAACACTTCTGTATGAAATCTACAATAATCTCTTGCGGATAAAAAAAATAAAAATGCAGATAGATCAAAATAGATACAGCCTTAAAAATCAAGATATAGAGATTTATAAAAAAAAGATTCAGTATGAATCCGGACAAATAGATATAGTTGAACTAAATAATGCCTTAATGGGGAAAAACACTAAGATTAAAGAAAATATAATATTAAAAAACTCATTAACCAATAGCTTAAAAGAGCTTTCAAGATATACGGATCTAAAATATGACGAGATAGAACTGATAAATTTTAACAGCATAAACAAAGATAAGTTTTTAAGTTCAAATCTCTCCTTAAAGATACAACAGGCAAAAGAGTCCCTATCGCAAAAAGAGTATCAAAAAAATAAAAGCGATTATCTTCCATCGGTATCGCTAAAAGGTGAATACGGCTACAGCCAAAGTGAAAATAATACCTTAGATACAACAAATAAGGGGGATCACTCATCAATTGGAGTTTACCTCTCTATCCCTATAGACTATTTTAAGAGTTCAAAACTAAATGTATCAAAAAAAGAGCATCTGATCCAAAAAAACAGATCTATTATTTTAAAAAAAGAGCTGCTTGTTGAATATGAGCAGACAATAAACAATATAAAATTATATGAGGAACATAACAAAATATTAAATAACAATATAGAACTATATGATGAGCTTCTAAACATAGTGCTTGTTAAGGTAAAGAACGGATATGTATCAAAATATGATGCAGATATATTAAACAACACTAAAAAAATAGATATGCTGGAGTTAAAGATAAACGAAATATCTATTCAAGAGCAATTAGCTTTGCTATTTTTTAAAATGAAAGGGTAAAGATGACTATAGAAGATAAATTGGATCTTAATAAACCAAAAACAGATAAAAAATATTTTTTTATTATATTGATCTTAACAGCTGTGTCTGCCGTAATTTATATTTTATATTTTTACAAAATTGAAAACAATTCAGATGCAAAAATGGAATATATAACAAAAGAGGTGAAAAAAGAGAAGCTTAGCGTAATAGTTTCAGCTACGGGCAATTTGGAGCCTACAAACAGTGTAGATATAGGGATAGAGGTATCGGGTACTATCAAAGAGATATATGTTGACTATAACGATAATGTGAAGGTTGGTCAGCTTATGGCAAAACTTGATACAAACAAGCTTGAAAATGAAGTTGCCAGCAATAAAGCCTCACTTCTAATGGCAAAAGCAAATCTGTATGAATCTGAAATAACAGTGAAAAATAAAAAAAGCAAACTTGACCGAGCTTTAAAGATCTATAGGCAGGCTGATCATAAATTCCCCTCTGATGAAGATATAGAAAATTACAAATATGAATATGAACTCTCACAAGCAACCTTTAAGGTTAATCAGGCAAAGCAGCAGCAGGCTTTTTATAATTTAAAAACATCACAGGAAAATCTACTAAAGGCTACCGTTAAATCTTCTATAGACGGTATTATTTTAAGTAGAAACGTAGAGATCGGGCAAACAGTTGCAGCTACTATGCAAACCCCGATACTTTTTAAGCTTGCAAGAGATCTATCAAGAATGGAGCTAATTGTAAGTATAGATGAAGCGGATATAGCCGATATAAAAGAGGGGCTTGATGTAACTTTTAGTGTAGATGCATATCTTGAGAGAAAATTTAAAGGGGTTTTAAAACAATTAAGATTAAATCCAAAAGAGGTAAACGCAGTTATAACCTATGATGCGGTTGTAAGCGTTGATAATGATGAGCTTCTTCTAAAGCCGGGTATGACTGCAACGGCACAGATCACTACAAAGGTTATAAATAACACCCTTATCATACCAAACGGGGCATTAAGATTTAAGCCAATAATAAAAAAAGAGAAAAAGGCTTCATTGACATTCAGCAGAGAGATCAGAAAGAGGGACACAAAAGATCTTGATAAAATAGATAAAAGGGATATATGGATATTAAAAGGTTCCGAAGCTAAAAAGGTATCTGTTAAGGTGTTGGCAAGTGACGGTAAAAATAGTGCCGTTGAGTCAGATGAGATAAAAGAAAATGATCTGGTGATCATTTCACAAAAAAACAGTAATGAATAAAAAAACATTAATAGAATTAAAAAACATTACTAAAACTTACGGTAAAGCAGAAGCAAAAACCTACGCCTTAAACGATATAAGTTTAAAGATAAACGAAGGTGAATTTATCGCAATAATGGGTTCAAGCGGAAGCGGAAAATCAACCTGTATGAATATAATAGGAGCTCTTGATACCCCCACAAGCGGAGAATATTTTTTTAATAAGATAGATGTTCAAAAACTTGATAAAAACAATATGGCACTTCTTAGAAGGTATTATATAGGTTTTGTTTTTCAAGGCTTTAATCTTTTAGGAAGAACTACAGCTTTAGAAAATGTTGAACTGCCCCTTATTTACAAAAGAGCTGCAAAAGAACTTAGAAAAAAAGATGCACAAGAGGCGTTAAGAAAAGTGGGTTTGGAAAAATTCGCATCTTATACCCCCTCTGAGCTTTCAGGAGGACAACAGCAGCGTGTAGCAATAGCAAGAGCGATTGTTACTACGCCTATATTGCTTTTAGCCGATGAACCGACAGGAAATCTTGACAGTACAAATAGTATAGAGATTATGGAGATCTTGAAAAACCTCAATGAGCAGTACGGTATAACCATAATCATGGTAACCCATGAGGAGGAGATGGCATCATATGCAAATCGCAAAATATATTTTAAAGACGGTCAAATCGTAGATAATTTACAAAGAGGTAGGAGCTGATGTTTTCAAATGCTTTACTACTGGCTTTTAGGGAGATAAAAAGAAATCTTCTAAGATCTTTTTTAACGGTTCTTGGAATTGTTATAGGGGTTGCTTCAGTTATTGCCATGGTTACACTAGGTGATGCCACTACTGCAAATGTAAAGAATAATATAGAAAAACTAGGAAGCAATATGCTAACCCTAAGACCGGGCGAGGAGAGACTTGGAGCCGCAAGAGGTGATAATAGAGTAAAACCTTTTAATATGGCAGATCTAAACGCAATAAAATATGAGATAAATCTGTTAAAAGCAGTAGCCCCTGAAGTTGGTAAAAATATTAATGCCGTTTACGGCAACAAAAGCCACTCAACCTCCCTTATGGGAACTAATAACGATTACTTTATAGTAAAAGACTGGGATCTTAAAGATGGACGGTATTTTGAAGAAAATGAACTAAAAAGCGGAAAATCGGTCTGTATTATAGGAAGCAGTATTGCTGAACAGTTGTTTTTAAATGAGAACCCGATAGGTGCAGTGTTAAGACTTGAAAAACTATCATGCAGTGTTATAGGTCTCCTTGAGTCTAAAGGTGCGACCGCTTTTGGAAGAGATCAGGATGATATTATAATAGCTCCTATTAAAATGGCTCAAAGAAGAATAATGGGTAATAAAGATATCTCATCCATATTGATATCCGTAAGAGATAACGCCTCTATAGAGAATGCGAAAAGGGATATAACTCTTCTTATGCAGGAGAGAAGAGATATACAATTAGGGGAAAAAGATAATTTCAGGATCAGGGATATGAGAGATATTTTAGATACCATGACATCCACAACAAAAGTTCTAACCTATCTTTTAGGAGCCGTTGCGGCTATAAGTTTATTAGTTGGTGGTATAGGTATTATGAATATTATGCTTGTATCTGTTACTGAAAGGACAAAAGAGATAGGGATAAGACTGGCAATAGGTGCTATGGAAAATGACGTGCTGTTGCAGTTTTTGGTAGAAGCTGTTGTACTCTCAACGATAGGAGGGGTGCTTGGGATCTTTTTAGGGGTAACGGCAGCATACTTTTTGACCATATTTTTTCAACTCCCTTTTATATTAAACGAGATGATAATAATTATATCATTTCTCTTTTCAACTTTTATTGGGGTGATATTCGGATATTTTCCCGCTAGAAAAGCTGCAAGACTAAACCCCATAGATGCTTTAAGACATGAATAATATCTATTGGATTGTACCCGGCATTGTACTGTATATTTAGTTCACCCATTTGGTGTTCCTTTGAAATATTTTATAGTAGTTTGATTTAGGTTTTTATTTTGCTGTTGCATAATTTTAGTTTATATAAAATTAATAAAGTTCATCATAACTTTTTGGTATCAAAATTTATTTATATTACAATTAAAACCTGCATACCAAAACATTTGTATCCGTTACTCTCAAATGACAAGTTCTTTGCACTTATGTTTCCATTTAAAGAGTTATTGACTATCTCATGTGCCATATACAATCCAAGCCCCGTACCGCTATAGGCATGTTTTGTAGTAAAGTATGGTTCGAATATTTTATTGATATTCTTTTCTTCTATTCCTCCGGCGTTATCTTTCACACTAAAGACTATATGATCATTTACTTTATTTAAATCTACTATGATTAATTTATTATCAACTTCATTATTCTCTAGAGCGTATTTTGAGTTATTAAACAAGATTGACAATATTTGAATAAAGTCATTTTTTATCCCATCTATTTCAATGTTATCTATATTGGAAATAATCTTTATATTTTTATCTTCAAATGAAGTATGTACTAGATCAATATAGTTATCAATAGTATCTTTAAGATTGAATATCTCTTTATTTGTGTCAGTTATAAAAAATGATTTAAAGTTATCAATAGTTTTAGATAAATTCTGTGCGTTATTATTAATCATATTACATGAATTATTAAAGCTTTCATCTGTTAATGTTCCAAACTCTTTACTTACTTGCATCGCTGATGCTGTTGAAGTTATCACTGATAGGGGTTGTCTCCAATGATGTGCTATATTTTCTAAAAGCTCACCTATG
>JAYEMD010000034.1:0-5492 GCA_034717895.1 Campylobacterota bacterium
AATTTATAAAGATATAAATGAGATAGAAAAACTTTTAAATGATGAGCTCTTAATCTGGATTAATGATAAAGATAGAACAAAGAAATTAATATTGTGGGATTATATGAAAGAACAATTATGCATTATTAATAGTTAGTTTTAATTTAAAACGGTATAACCTGACCGTTTAATACTCTGCTCCAAAGCAGTTTGAAAACAGCTTTTGGCATATCTTCATGTCTGATCATGTTATGGGGTTGACCTATAACCTCTTTTCTCGTATATCCAGCCACATTACAAAAAATATCATTTGCATATATGATCTTCCCTTTTCTATCAGTTGAACTTACTATCATATCTTTTTGTGTAATCGTTATCTCGTTTCCACCCATATTGTCATTTGTCATTTCATACTCCTTGTTTTATTTGATACTCAATTAATTTTGGTATATCCAAGATCAAAGCAACCTCACCACTTCCCAAGATCGAACTACCGCTGATTCCCGGAACCTTTTCGAAAATATCACCAAGTGGCTTGATAACCGTTTGCTGCTCCCCGTAAAGTTCATCAACCTGAAGTGCTATCATCTCATTTACATATCTTACTATGATCGCATTCTTTCTTACTTGCTCTTCACAAGATTCCTCATCATAAAAGCCCCTTATATCAAGTAAAGGTATAACATCTCCCCTTACATTAATAGTATTAGCTCCTTTTATACCACTTTTATATTCATCGGTAAGCTCTATACACTCACTTATCATATCAAGAGGGATAATATATTTTGTATTTCCTACCTGCACCAAGAAACCGTCTATAATTGCAAGGGTAAGAGGAAGTCTTATAGTTATCTTGCTCCCTTTGCCAATAGAACTGTCCACATCTATAGTACCTCTTAGCTGTTCAATGTTCTTTCGAACCACATCCATCCCTACACCTCGTCCTGATATATTTGAAACCTCTTGCGCCGTTGAAAGTCCCGCAGAGAAGATAAGTTTATATATCTCTTTATCACTAAGGTTATCACTTTCATTTACTACACCGTTTGAGATAGCTTTTTTAAGTACCGCATCTTTATTTATACCTGCACCGTCATCCTCTATCTCTATTACTATAGTTCCGGCATCCGGATATGCTCTTAAATAAACGCTCCCTTTTGCATTCTTACCATTAGATGTTCTAACATCAGGCATCTCCACACCGTGGTCTATTGAGTTTCTAAGCATATGTACTAGTGGATCACTTAACTTCTCTACAACACTCTTATCAAGTTCAGTCTCACCGCCCTCTATAATAAACTCTATATCTTTACCAAGCTTTTTAGCTGTATCGTTCACTATTCTTCTAAATTTCACAAAAGAGTCTTTAACCTGAACCATTCTTATATCCATAACTGCATCTCTTACCTCTTCAAGAAGGAGTGAAAAAGTATCGGATATCTCTTCAAGGTCATCATCACCTCTAGATTCTGCAATATCCATTATCTTGGCATTTTGAATAACAAGTTCACTCATCTTATTTATAAGAAGATCAACCTTTAAAGAGTCAACCCTTAATGTAAATGTTGACTGGTTCTCTTTTGAAACCGCTTTTTTAGCTTCAGCCTTTTTAGGTTCATCTTTTTTAACAGCTGGAACAGCTTGTGTTTTTTCCTCTATTACTTCTTCTTTTTTAATATCTTGTTTATCTTCAAAAAAAGTTTCCTCATAAGAGCAGTTTTGTACAAGTATCTCTTTTAAGTTATCTTCCCTTGCTAAAAGCATCTGTTGAAGGCTTTTCTTGTCATCGTGTTTAAAGACTATAAGATCAACATCATCTTCCACAAATTCAAATATCTCGATTATCTCATCGTAAGAGCAGTCAGATTGAAAATCCATCTCAAAACCTATGTATGTTGCATGAGGTTCCAAATCACTTATTAAAGGTACTTTATCGATCACAGGTATATTTAAAAGTATCTCTCCAAGTTTTCTAAAGAAGATAAATATGGCAACAATATCCATACCAGAATTGAAAAAATCATCGCTGAATCTTAAAGAGATATGCCAAAGATCATCATTGGTAAAACTATCTTCTACAATATCCGTTGGTAAAACCTCATTTTCACTTAACAAACTTTGAGCTTCCGTTTCATTCCCGGGCATATTTTCTAAAAGCTTTTTTCCTATATTTACAATATTTTGATTTAGATCCTCGCTAAGCTCTTCAGAGTTTACAGATGCTTCAACCATAGAGGATGTTATATCTTTTACCTCCATAAATAAAGATGCAAGCTGTGCATCAAGTATCACTTTTTAGTTTCTTACCTCATCTAAAAGATTTTCTGCAGTATGGGTGAATTTAACAATATGGTCAAACTCGAACATACCTGCTGTTCCTTTTATGGTATGCATAGCTCTAAAGATCTCACCTATCTTTTCAAGATCGTCAGTTCCTTCACTTGCATCCAAAAGAGCATTTTCCATATTTTGAAGCTGTTCTGTTGCATCTTCGTAAAACAGTGCTAAATCTTCATCCATATTATACTCCTACTATGTAACCTGTACCGCTTATCTCAAATGCTTCAACTACTTCATTTTTGCAATTTAAGATCACCAAACCTTTTCCAAGTTCATCACAGCTTTTTTTTAAAGATATTAAAAGCTGTATAGCACTCATATCTATTTTCGATACATTTCCAAGATCGATCTGAATATTTTCTTCATCACATAAAGTTGATTCAAACTCTTTTTTCAGTTCTTCAACCTCATAAATAGTAAATGTATCGGTTTGAACCTTCATCTCATCACCTCAACAATTTCTCTAAAGCCAATAAAAACTTATCTTTGTTAAAAGGTTTAACAAGCCAGGCTTTTACACCAAGTGCCTTCCCTTTTGCTTTTAATTCAGGTTTAGACTCTGTAGTTAGCATAACAATAGGAAGAAATTTATATTTTGGATCTTTTTTGATATTCTCAACCATCTCCAGTCCCCCCATCTGAGGCATATTAACATCACTAAAAACAAGATCCACTTCGCAACCTGCCAGTTTTTCCAACCCGTCTTGACCGTCTTCGGCTAAAACAACAGTATGACCTGCTTCCTCCGCTGCCCTTGAAGCTACGCTTCTTATTAAACTTGCATCGTCTACTATTAATATATTTGCCATTTTAAATCCCCTGCTCATTTTTTATATATGTATCGTATAAAATTTTTATTGCAAAAAGATTGTAATAAATTAATATTTTCAAATTTTCTATAATTTTTTTGTAATCTTTAAACTATAAACTATTTCATCTATTTTAATTGGATATTAGATATAATATCAATATATGCAAGAGTAATATAGTGATATTTCTATTGTGTTTAATAACAGGAGACACCCGTATGGAAAACTGGTCAGACAATGACAAGCTTCATCTGATGGAATCTGCCTTTTTACTTACAAATGACATAATCATAATAAGTCAGGCAGGAAAGAAACTTATTAATGTTAATAACACTTTTTTTGAATTTTTTGATCAATTTGAATCTCTGGATAAATTCCATGAAAACTACAAATGTATCTGTGAACTTTTTGAACCCGTTGACAACGAGGAATATATCTACAGACACGGTGATATAACCAGCGACAACTGGATGAAATATATAATAAACTCTCAAAACAAAGTTTTAAAGGCAAAGATAATAAAAGATGCGGATGAATATATCTTTAACGTAAGAATATCTGTTCTTAACAAACCGGACAGTACATATATTATCACTATGTCAGATATCACATATTTAGAGCAGAAAAATCTACTTTTGAACGAGATAGTAAAATCTCAGAAGCAATACAGCAGATTAAAAAAAGAATATGAATATAAAGAAAAAATGTCTGATTTTATTTTTAATGCTCAAAAAGAACTGCTTATTTTAACAGACGGTCATCAGCTTAAAGATACAAATAAAGCTATGATTGATTTTTTTGGATACGATTCCGTAGATGATTTTCACACCCGGCATGAGTGTATATGTGAATTCTTTGAAAAGGGTAAAGATCTTTTACAAAAAGAGGATAGTGAAGGCAACAGCTGGCTTGATATACTTAGATCAAATATGGAACACTTTGCAAAAGTAAAAATGAAAGATCATGCAGGAGTTGTTCATACATTTAAAGTATCAACTTCTGCAATGAAAATTGAAGGTGATATATATTTAACAACATTTAGTGATATTACGGAACTTATAAAAAAAGAAAATATGCTTATATATCAATCAAGAAAAGCGGTGATGGGGAATATGATAGATTCAATAGCCCATCAATGGAAACAGCCTTTGAATCTAATACAGATGAATATTAGTCTTCTTGAACTTAAGATCCATACCAATGATATATCAAAGCAGATACTATCGAAATCTTTGGAAGATATAACGACCCAAGTTGAACATATGGAACAAACAATAGATCAATTTAGAGATTTCTTCAGACCTTACAACAAAATGGAGACTATTGATATAAATGAACTTATAAAATCTGTTTTATTTCTTGTAAATGACGATCTAAAAAAACATCATATTAATATAGATCTCATTTGCCAAGAGCAATTAAAAATAGAAGCTGTGCCAAATGAACTTAAGCATGTATTCATAAATCTTATTAATAATTCAAAGGATGCTTTTAATAATCACAAAGAAAAAATCAATAAAATAATAACCATAAAAATCAAGAAAGTCGATAACTTGATCAATATATATGTGCAGGACAATGCAGGCGGCATCCCTGAAGAAATATATGATTATATCTTTAATGAGAACTTTACCACAAAAGAGGAAACAAAAGGGAGCGGCATAGGACTCTATATGTCAAAGGTCATAGTGGAAAAAAGCGGTGGAAATATCATGGTATGCAATAAGCAAGAGGGAGCCATGTTCAAGATCACCTTTAAAGCATATGACTAAAAAATATTTTAACGTACTATAATCATCCATTGGTTAAAATTAAATATATATAATAAAAGGTTACTATAGATGCAAGTTGATGAAAAAGATTTACTTCAAATTTTAAAACAATTAAAAATACTTTTAGTTGATGACAACCCGGTCTATCAAGATAGTATAAAAAATGTTTTATTGAACTTTTCCGATAATATTACAATATCAGATAATGGTATAGATGCCTTTGAACAATATAAGAGCTGTAAACCTGATATTATAGTTACTGATGATATAGAGATGCCTAAAATGAATGGACTGGAACTTGTTAAAAAGATAAGGGAAGATGATGACCGCACATCTATAATAATTCTAACATCATTTCTAAGTGAAGATTATCTTTTAAGTGCCGCTAATTTGGATATACAAGGATATATGCAAAAAGCACTCGATATTAAAAAACTAAAAGCGCTTCTTTTAAAAGCGGCTAAAAAACATGCAAATGAACAAATTGTCAAAATAGATATAAAAGACGGTCTTGTATATGACAAATCAGCGGGTACTTTGATAACGAACAATGATGTAGCTAATGAACTAAATAAAAAAGAGAAAGCGCTTC
>JAYEMD010000035.1:0-23203 GCA_034717895.1 Campylobacterota bacterium
GTATCTTTTGCTACACTTCCAAAGATACCTATTATATCTATGCCGGTATTTTTAAAATCTGTTTTAATAATCTTTAGAGTTTTTAAAATTTCATTCTTTGTCATAATATTACCAAATTTATTTTTTTCCAAAGAATTTATAGAAAAATCCTGAGATGGTTTTTTGTTTTGTTCTTGTTAGTGCCAGATCACCACTTTTTACATCTGAAGTTACTGTTGTACCTGCTGCTATTATCACATCATCTTCTATTGTTACTGGAGCTATCAGCTGAGTATCAGATCCTACAAATACATTTTTACCTATTACTGTTTTATATTTGTTTTTCCCGTCATAGTTACAAGTGATAGTACCTGCTCCTATATTTGAACCGCTGTCTATTTCACAGTCGCCTAAGTATGCCAAGTGTCCTGCTTTTACACCGTTTAGTGTAGCCTTTTTGGTTTCTACGAAGTTACCTATATGAGTATCTATAAGCTTTGAGTTTGGTCTTATTCTTGCCATTGGACCTGCATCTGAATTGTTAAGGGTGCTATCTTCAATTATTGTATTTGTTTTGATATGAGAGTTTATTATCTGAGTATCTCCTAAAAGCGTAACACCGTTTTCAAGTATAGATTCACCCTCTATTTTTACACCGTATTCTATATAGATAGTTTCGGGAAGTCTCATAATAACACCCTTTGCCATAAAGTTCTTTTTTATTCTGTTTTGGTGGATAACTTCCGCATTTGCAAGATCGTATTTAGAGTTTACCCCTTTGAAGTTCTCAACACTAACAACTGTAGGTGTTACGTTTAGATTTTGATCTATTGCCATCTCAACTAAGTCTGTGATGTAGTACTCTTTTTGTGCATTGTCATTTGACAATTTTGGTAAGCTTTCAAGTAAGAATTTTGTATCAAAACAGTATATCCCTGCATTTGCAGTGGTAACTTTTAGTTCCTCATCATTACAGTCTTTTTGCTCAACTATCTTTTTTACGTGGTTGTTTTCATCAATAATAACTCTACCGTAACCAGTAGCATCATCAAGAGCTAAAATAGACATGAGTATTGTATCATCACCCACTAGTTTTTCAAGCTCCCCAGCTTCGATCAAAGGCATATCACCGTTTAGAACCAGCGTCTTTTCATATTTTGGAGTTATCCCCATTACGGCACCTCCTGTTCCCGGAAAGTTTGTATGGTCTTGTATATGATAATTTATATCATTGAAGTATTGTTCCATAGTACTTTTTACAAGCTGTGCTTGATGATAAAGTACAACAGTGATATCGTCACTTAATTTTTTTGCTTCAAGAATGGAGTAGTAAAGCATCTCAAATCCTGAGATCTTATGCAATACTTTTGGTAAAGTTGATTTCATACGGGTACCTGCACCCGCAGCCAAGATAATAATAGATAGATCGTTTTTCATATAATAAATTCTCTTTGTTTATGTAAATAGAATCTATTATATCCAAAAAGAAGTTAAATAAAAAATAGGTTATTTGCTTGGAGCTCTTCCGCCTCTTTCTCCTCTTCTTCCTGATCTTTTGTTTGATTGGTCATTATCTGTTGATCGACCTCTATTTCTATCTCTTCGTTTGTTATTTGGATCTCTGCTGTTATTTTTTCTCTCACCATCTTTTCTAAATACTCTCTTTTTAGGACGATTTGGCTGAAGTAGTTTATTGGACTTTAGTGAGTTCTCACAAAAGTTGTTTATCTCGTATCTTAGTTTTTCGGCTTTCTCTTTGTCGGGAAAAAGATTTGGCATCTTATATGAGAGCCAAAGGTAAAGGGATATTTTTTTAACTTCATCTTCAGCTTGAAGCAGTTCCATCTGTGTTTTTGCTATACCGAATGTTTTGGTAGTTGGTGCATATTTTATAACTTTATGGTTTAGTACTGCATTTACATATTTTATATAACCGTTTTTTATTAAAGGTGATCTTGTATTTATAGGTGCTGAAGCTAACATATATTTATCATCAAGAGACATATGGGTTTTGCTGTCAAGTATATCCGCAAGCTCTATCATTGTTTTTATATTTACTGCTTTAAAAGGTCCGTCATATTTCATATGTTTTGAAAAATATGAAAGTATATTTTTAAGACTTTTCGTATTTAAAAATGTTGATAACTCTTCCACCTGTGATTGGGTCGCTTTTACACACACGGGGGCTTTTATAGTGTGCATAGGGGAATGAAATGTTTTATCTATATGTTCAAGTACTGATCTTGAGATGGCACCTATATGACCTATCTCATGGTGACCGTATCTTCCTGCACGTCCGGCTATTTGGATAACTTCATTTGAGATAAGCTTTCTTTTGCTTATACCGTCAAATTTGGTATCTGTTGTAAAGAGTAATGTTTTAATAGGTAGGTTAAGTCCCATAGCTATAGCATCTGTGGCTATAAGTATATCACTTTTCCCCTCACGGAATCTTTTTGCCTCTTCACGTCTTACTTCAGGACTTAGATTACCGTAAAGTACAGATACCGTATGAAACTTACTTAGTTTTGCTTTTAGTTTAAGTACATCGTTTCTGCTAAATGCTATAAGTGCCGTTGCTTTTTGTACATCTTTTAGATTTGTATGTTTAGGCAATACCTCTATAGGGTTTTTTCTTTTGAACTTAACAACTTCAAGCTCTTCACCTAAATATGCTGCTATTTTTTTAACAATATCCAGAGCATTTACACTTCCCGTCATTATAACCTTAGAAGCAGGAGATCCTAGAATTGCATTTACCCAAGCCCAGCCTCTATCCTCATCAGCAAGCATCTGTACTTCATCTATAACACATACGTCTATCTCAAGATTATAGTTGATCATCTCTATAGTTGAGCAGATATGTCCCGCATCTTCATCAAAGATCTCCTCTTCACCTGTAATAAGTGAAGCTTTTAGCTTACCTGCTTTTAGAGTCTCATAGTTTTCAAGAGCCAATAGCCTAAGAGGTGCAAGATAAGTTCCCGTATCTGCTTTTTTCAGTTCCTCCATAGCTTTGTATGTTTTACCGCTGTTTGTTGGACCCACATAAAAATATAGTTTTCTATTCAGTTCTCTTGCCAGTGGGTATAGAGATTTCAGGTCACAGTTTAGCAGGGTGTTTAATTGTTGTTTAAAGCTTTCATTAATCATGTGGTATAATAACACAAAAGATATAAAAGGATTTGATTATGGGTGCTTTAAAACATGAATATCTTCCAAACTATACTTACGATGATTATAAATTATGGAAAGGTGACTGGGAGCTTATAAACGGTATACCCTATGCTATGTCTCCAAGTCCGGTGAAAGATCATCAGCTAATTGCAAATATGTTTGCTTTTGAATTGACAAAAGAGATTTTGGATTGCCCTAATTGTCTAGTTGCAAGTGAATTAGACTGGAAAATAGATGATTCAACTACAGTTAGACCTGATGTGGTTATGTTGCGCAGCGAACTTAGTGAAAAATATATCACAAAAGCACCACAAGTGATTATAGAGGTTATATCTTCATCAACTGCACAAAGAGATGAGAAAATCAAGTTTGAAATCTATGAAAATGAAAAAGTACCATACTATATCATAGCATATCCAGATGACCTAAAAGCAAAAGTATATAAATTAAAAGATGGTAAATATGATAAGCAAGGTGATATGACAGAAGAGAAGTATACAATTGAAGATTTGTATTGTATAGTAGAGATAGATTTTGACAATATATTTAAAAGGTTTAGAAAGTAGAGAATAAAATAGATGGCTGAAGATACAATACCAAGCGATATAATAAAGATACAAAAAAAACTTGCAACTTTTGAAAAAGGTTCAAGAAACTATAATAAGTACTCTAAGATATTAAAAAAACACGTAAAAAACTATAATATGAAAAAAAGAGTAGTAAGTCATATAAAAACAATAGAACATATTAGTGAAGTGGTGGAAAAAAATGAAATGATATTAAAAGAGAATATTACTTCACTTACTGAATTAATTAAAAAGGTAGATAAATAATGGATTGTAAATACTTTGGAATATGCGGAAGTTGTAATCTTGGAGCAAGAACTTATGAAGAGCAGCTTGAGTTAAAAATAAACAGAGAAAAAGAAAGATTTCAAGATATTTACGATGGTGAATACGAGATAATAAAAAGCAGTGACGGTGCTTTTAGAAACAGGGCAGAGTTTAGAATATGGAAAAGTTACGACAAAGATGACAATGTAACATTAAATTATGCCATGAACGATAAAGATAAAAAGCCTCTTCCAATAGAAAGCTGTAGTATAGTATCTAAGGATATAGCTCTTATTATGTCAAGATTATTAGAGGAGGTATCTAAAGATAAAGATATGAACTTCAAACTCTTTTCAGTAGAGTTTTTAAGTGCCACTACAGGCGATATACTTGTAACTTTAATATATCACAGAAAACTTGACGAGTCATGGACACAAAAAGCAAAAGAGCTTGAAAAAAGTTTAAATATAAAACTAATAGGAAGAAGCCGTAAGCAAAAAGTAGTAGTCTCAAAAGAGTATATAGAGGATACACTTACAATAGACGAACAAGAATACAATTTTCATTATAAAGAGGGTGGCTTTACACAGCCGAATCAAAAAGTAAATGAGAAAATGATCCAGTGGGTTATAAACAGTACAAATCACGAAGGGGACCTTTGTGAACTTTATTGTGGCGGCGGTAACTTTACCATACCGCTGTCAAAAAGCTACAATAAAGTATTAGCTACAGAGATAAGTAAAACCTCTATAAACTCGGCAAAAACAAACTGTAAACTAAACAATATAGAGAATATCAAGTTTATAAGGATGAGTAGTGAGGAGTTTGTTGAAGCAAGACAAGGAGTAAGAGAGTTTAGAAGACTACAGCAAGAGGATGTTAAATTAGATGATTATAATTTTTCAACTATCTTTGTTGATCCTCCAAGAGCAGGGCTTGATGATACTACAAGAGAACTATGTGGAAAGTTTGATCAGATCATATATATCTCATGTAACCCGGAAACTTTACACAGAGACCTAAAAGAGCTTACAAAAACACATAAAATAGAAAAATTTGCATTTTTTGACCAATTTGCATACTCATCTCATATAGAAAGTGGAGTAATTTTGTATAAGTCTTAACTATACATACTATACATTTCTTAAAATTATATAAAGCCTAATCAAAAGTTAAGAAAAGTCTAGTAAACCCTTTAGATAAAGGGAAAAAGAGGGTTTAAAAGTAGCTTATTTAAGCTTCGTCTAAGATATGTTCAAATATAATTCTTCTATATAGCGTATACAAAAAAATGAAAATAAAAAAAGGGAAACTCAATGAGAATTAATACTAACATTGCTTCGATGACAGCACAAGCTAATAATGCTCAAGTTAACAAGAACTTAAATAATTCTTTAGAGAAATTAAGTTCCGGTTTGAGGATAAATAAAGCTGCAGATGATGCTTCTGGTATGGCAATAGCAGATAAGTTAAGAACTCAGGCTAGTTCTTTAGGTCAGGGTATATCTAATGCAAATTCAGGTAGTTCTATGATCCAAATTGCTGATAAAGCTATGGGTGAGGTGTCAAATATTCTTGATATAGTAAAAACTAAACTTATTCAGGCATCAACATCTACTACATCTGAAGAGGGTAAAGAAGCTATACGAAAAGATATAGTTAAACTTCTAGATCAATTAGATTCTATTTCTGAAACAACAACGTATAATGGGGTTAATTTACTAAATGAGAAAAACAAAGAGTTCTCTTTTCAAATTGGTGAGTATGCAGACAGTAAAGTAAGCATGATAACAGAATATGCGGTAAATACGGCAGGACTTGGGTCGACATCGGATATTCCGGTTGATGCTGATGCAACATTAAACTACGGTGCGACAGGTTCAGTTGCAATTAAAGAGAATGATACGACATTAACTGTTCAAAATAGTACTACTCAATCTGTAGATAGGGCAATAATAGTTGGTTCACAACCTGATGTAAAATTAACTGCTGCATCTGATTCAACATTTACTATTAGTGCAACTGGTGTAGAATCATTTGTAATGAATACTTCAGCGGCAGTGCTAGGGGCAGCAGAAGTTACTTTGGAAACATCTGATCAGGAAACAATTGATCTGTTTAATGCAATTGCACAAGATAATCCAGCTTTAACTAAAAATGCTGATGGTAATTATACTCTTAAAAATACTGCAGCAAATGAAAGTTCTATAATAGACTTTGGTGGAAGTAAAGTTGACTTTACAGATCTAAAAGTAAGTGGTATGTCAATAGTAACTGGGGGAACTGCACAAGAAGCAATATCTATAGAGACTGATGACGAGGTTTCTGTGACAAAAATAGGTGGAGCCGGTAATCTTTCAGTTGATGCTGCTACACAAACAACGGCAAATACGGCAACATCAGCTCTTACTGCTTCATTAAGCGGTAACGGTAGTACCAATCCTGATGGAATTGTTTACGGTACAACAGCAGGTCATGGTGTTATACTTGATTCAGGAACAGCAACGGTACAAGTAGATCAATCTTTGGCAGGGGTTAGTGATGCTACGATTGGTGTTAACACGATTCTTGAAACTTCTTCAAACGATGAAGGTTCTTTTGTTGTAACAGCAACAGAGGTAGAGATGATAACTATGAGTATGACAGCCGGTACCGGATCTGTTGTATTGACAACGGACGATATTGATACGATGATAAAGTTAAGTGAACTTGCACAATACGATGAGAACTTAACAAAAATACAAGATGGGATGTATTCATTCACGGCAACAGCTGCAAATACTGATGCAGTATTAGAGTTTGGTACAGATAAGATAGATATAAGTAATTTAACTTTCTCTAATGTACAGAACGGTACGGCAGCAGGTCTTTCAGAAGTTATCTATATACAAACAGATATGCCTGTATCTGTAACAAAGAATGGTGAAAAAGATGCACAGGATATTTCATTAGCGGCATTTAGTGGAGCCGGTGCAACAGCAATTGCAGAAAGGATGGTTGGTGTAAGAACAGATACATCAACTACAGATGGTTCATTAGCAGGACTAAAAGGCTTATCCGAAAATGAGCTAACAGCAGAAACAGCACTTTCATATATGGATAATGTTGATGAAGCAATTAATCAGATAAATAATGTAAGATCTGACTTTGGTTCGACTCAAATTCAATTAGAAGCTGCAGTTAGAAATATGTTAGTAACACAAGTTAATATTAAAGCTGCAGAGTCTGTAATTAGAGATGTTGATTATGCTGCAGAGAGTGCTAATTTTAATAAGCAGAACATTATCTCACAAGCGGGTACTTATGCACTAAGTCAAGCAAATAATGTACAGCAAAACGTTATGAAGTTACTACAGTAACTGATAAAGCTGTGAAGTAGTGGTTAATGTTTCCTTGAAAATGTTATGAAATTACTTCAATAGTAAGTAAATATAATAATAAGGTAAAGCCCAAGTTTTATACTTGGGCTTTTTTATTAACTATTATAAAAAAATATGCTAGAATCATTGACAAATAGAAGGTGAAATAATGTTTAATGGAAAAAATATCTTAATTACAGGCGGAACAGGTAGTTTTGGAAGAAAATATACTAAAATACTGCTTCAAAATTATAAGCCTAATAAAATAATAATCTTTAGTAGAGACGAATTAAAACAGTATGAGATGGAACAGGAATATAATGATTCGTGTATGAGATATTTTATAGGTGATGTTCGTGATAAAGAAAGACTTGTAAAAGCGATGAACGATATAGATTATGTTATACATGCAGCAGCATTAAAGCATGTACCCATAGCCGAATATAATCCAATGGAATGTATCAAGACAAATATAAACGGTGCACAAAATGTTATAGATGCAGCAATAGCAAATAAAGTAAAAAAAACAATAGCATTATCAACAGATAAAGCAGCAAATCCTGTAAATCTTTACGGTGCAACAAAATTAGCAAGTGATAAGCTTTTTGTGGCAGCAAATAATTTGGTTGGTAGTCAAGATATATCTTTTTCTGTTGTAAGATATGGGAATGTAGTGGGAAGCCGTGGCTCGGTAATACCATTTTTCAATAAGATCATAAGAGAAGGGGCAAAAGAACTTCCAATTACTGATGAAAAAATGACAAGATTTTTTATAACATTGGATGATGGTGTAAATTTTGTATTGAAAAACTTTGAAAGAATGCATGGTGGTGAGATTTTTGTTCCTAAGATTCCGTCAATGAAAATTGTTGAGATGGCTAAAGTATTGGCACCGGACCTTCCCCATAAGATTATTGGTATTAGACCCGGTGAGAAATTACATGAGATTATGTGCCCTTCAGATGATAGCCACCTTACATTAGAGTTTCATGATCATTTTGTAATAAAACCTACTATAAAATTTACAGGAGAGAGAGACTACACTAAAAATAAGCTAAATGAAGAGGGATTAGCGGTTGATCAAGGTTTTGAATATAACTCAGGTAATAATACACAATGGCTTACAAAAGAAAAACTTATGGAAATGATACAAGGGATATAGTTTTATAATGGCACACAATTTTAAAATTGCCATAATGGGTGGTACAGGACTTCTTGGCTCAAATTTAGTAGAGATGTTCAAAGAGAAATATGAAATAAAAGTATTTTCTCGACAATCAAGTGGAAATATATCTGAAAAACTTAACTCTCTAATAGATTTCAATCTATTGGAGGATGAGCTTGAAAGACATTTTATATCATGGAAACCGGACATTATTTTAAATGCAGTAGCATTGGTAAATTTAGACCGATGTGAAGTTGATTTTAAAAGTGCTTATGAAATTAATTGTAATATTGCATATAAATTGTCTAGTATAGCAAAAAAAATCAATAGCTACTTTATCCATATATCAACAGATCATTATTACAATGATAAAAAAACCGTACATAATGAAAAAGATAAAATTTTAATATTAAACAACTATTCAAAAACAAAATATGAAGCTGAAAACTTAGTTATTAACAATTATAAAAATACGATTGTTGTAAGAACTAACATAGTTGGTTTTAGAAATAATGATAGTGACAGTTTTTTTGAGTGGCTAATTGATTCATTTGAAAAAAAAGAAACAATAAATTTGTATAAGAATTACTTTACTTCACCAATAAGTGTAAAATTATTAGGTGATATACTTATAAAATGCTATACAAATAAACTAAACGGACTCTATAATATTGCAAGTTCGGAAGTTATAAGTAAATACGACTTTGGATTAAAGGTTGCAAAAAGATTTGGATTTGATATTAAGTGTATAAATAAAACTAATTTTGCAAATGATCAAAAAATTAAAAGAGCCTTGACATTGGGACTTGATGTAAGTAGAATAGAAGAGCACTTAAATTATACTATGCCAAAAGTGGATGAAACTATAGAACAGCTTTACAAAGAGTATTTGGAGATAAAAGATGAATGATAATTACTTTAAAATAGGTAACAATATTATAAATAAAGATTCTAGGACTTATTTTATAGCTGATATAGCAGCTAATCATGACGGTGACATAGAAAAAGCAAAAAAACTTATACATTTAGCCAAAGAAGCAGGTGCAGATGCTGCAAAATTTCAACATTTTAAAGCAAAATCAATAGTCAGTGATTATGGATTTAAAAATATGAATTCAAAGTCAAGTCACCAAAAAGCTTGGAAAAAGTCAGTTTTTGAAGTTTATGAAGATGCTGAAGTACCTTTAGATTGGACCCAAACATTATATGAAACTTGCCAAGAAATAGGTATAGACTTTTTTACATCTCCTTATGATATAAATGATATAGATTATATTGATCAATTCATCCCTGCATATAAAGTTGGTTCAGGTGATATTACCTATCATGATATTGTTATGAAAATGGCAAATTATAAAAAACCAATATTGATAGCAACAGGAGCTTCTAAGATAGATGAAGTGATTGACCTTATGTCAAAAGTTAAAAAAGTCAACGAAAACATTGTATTGATGCAGTGCAATACAAACTATACTGCAAATGATGAAAACTTTAAGTATATACAGCTAAATGTTTTAAAGTCATATGCCGCAATGTTTCCAAAAGCAATTTTAGGTTTATCTGATCATACCTTGGGACATACTACTGTTTTAGGTGCAGTTACACTTGGAGCTAAGGTGATAGAGAAACATTTTACCGATGATAATACTTTAGAAGGTCCTGATCATAAATTTTCTATGAATCCAGAAACGTGGAGAGAGATGGTAAATCGTACCAGAGAACTTGAATATGCTCTTGGAGGAGCTATTAAAAAAGTTGAAGATAATGAACGTGAAACATGTATACTTCAAAGGAGATGTTTAAGGGCAGTACGAGAATTAAAAAAAGGAGATATGATCACAATTGATATGGTAGAAGCGCTTAGACCTGCCCCAAAAGGTGCAATCCTACCCTATGAGATAGATAATATAATCGGTAAAAAACTTACAAATGACTTAGTAGAGGGTAAAGAGTTAAGATGGGGAGATATTCAAGATGCTTGAAGGTGATTATGTAGGACTAAGAGCAATTGAAAAAGATGATCTACAGCAACTTATGCAGTGGAGGAATAAGACTGAACTAAGAAAATATTTCAGAGAAGCAGATGAGATTAACAGTACTAATCAGCAAAGATGGTTTGAATCAATAAGTGATAAAAATTCTATAAATAAAATGTTTGCAATTATAGATCTTGAAACTGATCAACTTATGGGAGCATGTGGACTTTGTTATCTGGACTGGGTAAATAGAAGTGCAGATTTCTCAATATATATAGGATATAATGATATTTATATAGATGATAAGTACGCAATAGATGCTGCTAATGTTATGATAAAATATGGGTTTGGGATTCTTAATCTTCATAGGCTTTGGGCGGAGATATACAGCATAGATGAACCAAAGAAGAACTTTTTTAATAAACTTGGATTTACTTTGGACGGCGAGTTTCGACAGACATATTGGTATGATAATCAATGGCATAATTCACTATTTTATTCACTTTTAAGTACAGATGCAAGAGATTAACTGGAATAATAATAAACTTTCTAAACTTTGTTTGGGAACCGTACAGTTTGGAATGGATTACGGTATAGCAAATGAAATTGGACAGGTAAATCAAAAAGAGGTAAATGAAATAATAGATTTTGTTTTATCAAACGGTATAAATTGTTTTGATACGGCAAAAGGTTACGGTAACAGTGAAACAGTAATTGGAAAATATTTTAAAAACCTTAATGATGATAATATTAATATTATATCAAAAGTAAAATCTGAGTTATTTAGTTCTTCAGAAAATTTAAGTAAAGAAATTTCCAAATCACTTTCAAAAATTAATACAAATAGGTTATTTGGATTATTACTCCATGACAGTGATGTAATTTATAATTGGGATGAATCATATTCTAAAAATGTAAAAGAACTTAAAAAGAAAGAATTGATAAAATATTTTGGTGTATCTATATACACAGATGAAGAGTTTGAATTGGCAATAGATAATAAAAATATAGAGTTGATACAAATACCGTTTAATCTGTTTGATCAAAGAGCTATCAGTAAAAAGTGGCTAGAAAAAGCAAAAAATAATAACAAACTAATATTTATAAGAAGTGTATATCTACAAGGTTTGATACTGATGGATTTTAATAAAATACCTGAGAATCTAAATGATGTAAAACCTTATATAAAAATATTAGATGATACTTGCAAAAAATTAAATATTACAAAAAATGAACTTGCTCTTGGCTTTGTAAATAGTATTGCCAGTGATTCCATAATATTATTCGGTTGCGATAAATTAGAACAGGCTAAGGAGAATTTAGAAAACTTTAATAAATCAATAGTACTTGAAAATGATATAATAGATGATTTGAAAAATACTTTTTCATCAATTGAAGAAAAAATATATAATCCTACTAAATGGAAAGTTAAATGAATTTGGCAATATTACAAGCAAGGATGGGTTCTACAAGATTACCCAATAAAGTTCTAAAAGAGATAAACGGTAAGCCAATGTTGGCATATGAGTGTGAAAGAATAAAAAGATCAAAAAAGATAGATGATCTCATCATAGCTACATCAACAGATCCAAGTGATGATGCTATAGAAGATTTTGCATATAAAAATGATATTAAAATATACAGGGGCGATCTCTCTAACGTATTATCAAGGTATTATAACTGTGCAGTAGAGTATAAACAAAAGAATGAAACTGATAATATAAATATTGTCAGGGTTACGGGAGACTGTCCGATAATCGATCCAATTGTAATAGATGAAGTTATAGAGTCATTTGAAAAGTTCAAGTGTGATTATACTTCAAATACACTGGAGCCGACATATCCCGACGGTATGGATATAGAGATTTGTAAATTTGAAGCTTTAGAAAGTGCATACAAAAGTGCAGTTTATAAGTCCGATATGGAACACGTTACCTTGTATATTAAAAATAGTGAAGAGTTTAGTAAATTTAATTACAGGTCAAAATACGACTTTTCTCATATAAGATTAACGGTTGATGAAAAAGAGGATTTTGAGTTAATAAAAATTATAATTGAAAATATATATGATAAAAACCCTCAATTTTCCTATATGGATGTTATATCTTTTATGACAAAAAATCCCAATTTGTTGTTTATAAATTCAAATATAACAAGAGATGAAGGTCTAAAAAAATCTTTAAAAGAGGATGGCAGAATATAATGGATACTAAAATATGGACAGATGAAAGTGATAATTATACAAAAAGGGCACAAGATATAAATTCGGATATGTTTTGTTTAAAAAATAGTGAACAACACAGTAAGAATATTAAAGAAATTATAGATAGATATACAACACTCACAGAGAACTTTTTAGATGTTGGCTGTGCATTTGGAAGAAGTATAAATGCATTAAAAGAGATATATAAAGATTCATATTTTTACGGTATTGATCCAGGTACTGAAACTATTGATCTTGCAAGAGAGAACATTGATAGTGAGCGTGTGTTTTTTATAAATGGATTTAGTCATGACTTACCTTATGAAGATGATAAATTTGATGTTGTTATCTTCTCTATGGTATTACAGTGGCTTCCTAGAAAATACCTTATTAGAACAATAGCTGAAGTAGACAGGGTTTTAAAAACGGGAGGAGTTGTTTATATACAGGATTTTTTACCTAATAAGCCTATAACTTCACAATCAAGACATGACAATGAGATATATATCTTTAAAAATGATTACAGTTCATTCTTTACAGCATTCAGCTGGTATAAAGAGGTATATAGAGATATAAGAAGTATCGAAGATGGGGAAGACCAACAAAGAGTTACAAGTATTGTAAAAAAATATCCTTTAGATGAAGTATACACCTTAAAAGATGGTGCAGTGGAGAAAAAATAGATGGGAAAATCACAAGAACTGTATAAAGAAGCAAAGAAGCTTATACCAGGCGGTACACAGCTTCTATCAAAACGCCCGGAGATGTTTGCACCAGATCTATGGCCTAGTTATTACAGTCGTGCAAAAGGGTGTAAAGTATGGGATTTGGACGGTAAAATCTATAAAGATTTCAGCTATATGGGAATAGGTGCAAATATTTTAGGGTATGCCAATAAAAAAGTGAACAAAGCAGTAAAAGAAGCTGTAGACACCGGAAGTATGTGTACATTAAACGCACCGCAAGAGGTTGAACTTGCTCAAAGACTTTGTACTATACATCCATGGGCGGATATGGTCAGATATGCTAAAAGTGGTGGGGAGAGTGCCGCTATTGCAGTAAGAATAGCTAGGGCAAAAACAAAAAAAGATATAGTTCTGTTCTGTGGATACCATGGATGGCACGACTGGTACCTTGCAAGTAATTTAGGAGACAATACAAATCTAGAGGGTCATCTCCTTCCCGGACTTAGCCCCTCAGGTGTTCCAAAAGCATTAAAAGGCACCTCATTTCCTTTTGCATACAATGACAAAAAAGCTTTTGATCTACTTATTAAAAAATATGATGGAAAAATCGCTGCCGTTATTATGGAACCCCTAAGGAATACATATCCTAAAAAAGGATTTTTAGAACATATAAGAGAGGTTACAAAAAATAAAAATATAGTACTTATCTTTGATGAGATAAGTGCTGGTTTCAGGCTTTGTTTGGGCGGGAGTCATCTAAAACTTGGAGTCGAACCTGATATGGCACTTTTTGGTAAAGCTTTAAGCAATGGTTACCCTATGGCTGCAATAATAGGAAAAGAAAATGTGATGCAAGCAGCGCAGGAAACGTTTATAAGTAGTACATACTGGACAGATAAAGTTGGACTTGCGGCAGCATTGGAAACAATAAAGTTATTTCAGAAGAATAAAGTTTGTAAAAGTCTAACTAAAAATGGAAATATGATCCAAAAAGGTTGGAAAAAACTTGCTAATAAACATAAACTTGATATATCTATTATGGGTATAGCTCCACTTAGCTATTTTAGTTTTAATTATAGCAATGATAAAGAGATCAAAACTTTGTTCATTCAAGAGATGCTTAAAAAAGGTTTTTTAAGTACAACCGGATATTATGCTTCTTATGCACATAAAAATAGTGATATAAAAGAGTATTTAAAAGCAGTTGATCAGGTATTTAAAATGATAAAAAAAGCTATAGATGGAAATCTTGTATCAGTTATGTTACAAGGTGAGATTTGTCATGGCGGATTTAAGAGGCTGACATGAAAGGTATAATATTAGCAGGGGGAAGCGGCACAAGACTTTATCCGATTACAAAATCTTTATCTAAACATTTGTTGCCAATATATGATAAACCAATGATATATTATCCATTATCGGTATTAATGTTAGCAGGGATAAAAGAGATTATGATAATTACAACCCCTCATGATCAAGATAAGTTTATTGAACTATTGGGAGATGGAAGTGATCTTGGAATAGAACTATCATATAAAGTTCAGCCCTCACCCGAAGGACTGGCACAAGCATTTATACTTGCTGAGGATTTTATAGCAGATGATAATATTTGTTTGATCCTTGGTGATAATATTTTTTACGGTAATGGACTAAGCAGTTTACTTATGAAAGCAGCAAGTATTAAAGAGGGTGCCGTAGTATTTGGTTATCAAGTAAAAGATCCACAAAGATTCGGTGTAGTTGAACTTGATAATGATAATAATGCGATTAGCATAGAAGAAAAACCTGAAAAACCTAAATCAAACTTTGCAGTAACAGGTCTGTATTTCTATGACAATGAAGTCGTAAGTATTGCAAAAACGGTTAAACCATCAGCACGAGGTGAGTTGGAGATCACATCGGTTAACGATGAGTATCTAAAACGTGGAAAATTAAAAGTTGAAGTATTACGGCGTGGATTTGCATGGTTAGATACGGGAACATATAACAGTCTTATAGAAGCAGGTCAATTTGTGCAAACAATTGAGCAAAGACAGGGTTATAAAATAGCATGTCTTGAAGAGATCTCTTATAGTAACGGCTGGATAGATAAAGAAAAAGTACTAGAAATTGCAGAACCTTTAAGTAAAAACAGTTATGGTGAGTATTTGAAGGATTTGGTAAAATAGTCTATGTTTGGAAATACGAATAAAACTATTTTAGTTACAGGTTGTGCAGGATTTATAGGATCTAATTTTGTACCATATTTTTTAGATAAATATGATCAATACAATATTATTAATTTAGACCTTCTAACTTATGCAGGAGATCTTACAAACCTAAAAGAGTGTGAGGAACATCCAAGATATAAGTTTATTAAAGGTGATATCTGTAACAGAGAGCTGGTAGAATCAATTTTTAAACAGTATGGTATCTATGGTGTGATTCACTTTGCTGCAGAGTCACATGTAGATAATTCTATTAAAGATCCTGAGGTATTTATAAGAACAAATGTTAACGGTACTTTTACTTTAATAGACGTAGCATATAAATATTGGATGGAAAAGCCGTTTGTATATAAAAAAGCATATGATAAATGCCGTTTTCATCATATAAGTACAGACGAGGTATATGGAAGCTTGGGGGAGACCGGGTTATTTACCGAAAAGACCCCCTATGCACCAAATTCACCTTATTCTGCATCTAAAGCATCCTCCGATATGATCGTAAGAAGTTACCATAAGACATATGGAATAAATACGGTTATTACAAATTGTTCTAATAACTACGGTGAAAAGCAGCATGATGAAAAGCTTATTCCAACTATTATTAGAAATGCAATCAATGGCAATCCTATACCCATATACGGAGACGGTAAAAATATAAGAGACTGGCTATATGTGCTAGATCACTGTAAGGGGATAGATATAGTTTATCACAAAGGTAATAAAGGTGAAATCTACAATATAGGTGGAAGAAATGAAAGAACAAACCTTCAAGTAGTAAATACCATCTGTGAAACACTAGATAATGAATATCCTTTAAAAGGTAATGGAATATTAAACAGTTATAAGGACCTGATAACTTTTGTAGAGGATCGTGCGGGACATGACAAAAGATATGCCATAGATGCCTCAAAGATAGAAAATAAACTAGGCTGGAGAGCAGATGAGAGTTTTGATACGGGTATTATTAAAACTATTCAGTGGTATTTAAATAAATACGGGTGTAAATAATGATAAATGTAACAAAAACCTATTTGCCTGATATTGATAAATATAAAAAATATGTTGATGAGATCTATTCTAACGGCTGGATTACAAACAACGGACCTTTAGTAAGAAAACTTGAAAAAAAACTAGCAGATTATCTGGGTGTAAAAAATATAGTTCTTGTTTCCAACGGTACTGCTGCTTTAGAGATAGCATATAGAACTCTTGAAATAAAAGGTGATGTAATAACCACACCGTTTTCATTTGTGGCTACCACAAGTTCTTTGGTAACTAATGGATTAAATCCAATATTTGCAGATATAGAGCACAATAGTTTAAATATAGATCCAAATAATATAGAAGACTTGATCAGCTCTGATACTTCAGCAATAGTTGCAACTCATGTATTTGGAAATGGTTGTGATATTGAATCTATTGACAAAATTGCAAAAAAACATAAAGTAAAAGTAATTTATGATGCAGCACATGCCTTTGATGTAAAATATGAAGGTAATAGTATATTAAAGCAAGGCGATATATCAACTCTTAGTTTTCATGCTACCAAGCTTTTCCACACAATAGAGGGAGGAGCGTTGATAATAAATGACGACAGTTTAGTTGAAAAAGCACGCAGACATATTAATTTTGGAATAGAAAACCAAGAATCCATTCCGGACCTTGGAATTAATGCAAAAATGAATGAGTTTGAAGCTGCAATGGGTCTTTGTATGTTAGATGAGATAGATTCTATTAAAGAAAAAAGAAAATCGATATATGAGATGTATGAGAAAAAGCTTGAAAATGTAGCTGCATTTCCAAAACAAAAGAAAAAATCTACGAAAAACTATAGCTATTTTCCAATAATATTTGAAGATGAACAGCAGTTACTAAAAGTACAAAAGTCTCTAAATGATAAAGATATATACCCAAGAAGATATTTCTATCCCTCTTTGGACAGTTTAAAGTATATAGAGCCAAAACAATATATGCCAATAGCAAGAGATATATCAAAAAGAATATTATGCTTACCGTTATATCCAGATTTAACAAAAGATGAACAAAATCTAATTTTGGATATAATTAAAAAAAACCTTACTAGGAGTATAGGGAGCCTAAAATGGAAAAAGAAAATAAATCAAATGAAGTAGTAATAAATGAAAAGTCTATGGAAATTTTAGTAGCTAAATTTATACCAACATCTCAATATTTTGAAAGAAGTTTCGAGATGCTTCAAAGACAACTAGAGGATAATAAACAAGAACAAAGAGAATTTAAATCTGAAGTTAGCTCTAAATTTAAACAAATTGATAAAAGATTTGAGCAAGTTGATAATACTATTAATGAATTCAAAAAAGATGTTGATAAAAGATTTGAACAAGTTGATAAGAGATTTGAGCAAATAGATATAAAATTTGATAAAGTTAATGAAAATTTAAATAATATAACATTAAAAATAGAGCAACTTACAAAGTCACAAGAAACAACTATTAGAGACTATATTATAGAAAGAGATAGACATTATGATAGTAAATTTAATAGTCTCAGGATGTTTAATATAGCAACAATATCACTTGTAGCAGGAGTTATATTAAAAATGGCAGGAATAATAACGATATAAAATTTTAATTAAAGGTTATAAAGTAAAAGTGACAACAGCAATAATGCAACCATATCTTTTTCCATATATAGGATATTGGCAACTTATAAATAGTGTAGATACTTTTGTTATATATGATGATGTAAATTTTATAAAAAAAGGATATATCAATAGAAACAACATATTGATAAACAATCAAAAATATCAATTTACCTTAGAGCTACAAGGGGCTAGTCAAAATAAACTGATAAAAGATATTCAAGTTGGCAGTAATGGATTAAAGATCCTTAAAACTATTGAGCGTGGATATAAAAAAGCTCCATATTTTTATGATGTATTTCCTATAATAAAAGATATTTTGGAACAAGATGAAAAGAATATTGCAAAATTCATCGGCTATTCTATTGAGCAAATATCTCAATATCTTCAAATAAATACAAAATTTATATACTCAAGTGATATTCAAAAAGACACTAATTTAAAAGGTAAGGAAAAGATTATTGCTATATGTAAAGCATTAAATGCTTCTCATTATATAAATGCCGTTGGAGGATTAGAACTATATGATAAAAATTCATTTGAGGAAGAAAATATAAGATTGGATTTTTTAAAAAGTGACTCTTTAGAATACAAACAGTTTAATCAAAACTTTATACCTTATTTATCAATTTTAGATATAATGATGTTTAATAGTGTGTCTGAAATAAAACTGAATTTACAAGACTATCAGTTAATATAATAAAAAGCTTAATTGGAGGGGTGATTTATGAATCTGAATTTTGAAGAAATGCTAAAAGATCTTGATACAAAAGGTTTTATTAAAGTAGAAGGTGTTTACGCTAAAGAGCAAATAAATGAAGTAAAGAAAGAATATGCCTCTGTAAAAAATAAATTTAGCGATATTCAATATGATGCAGAGGTTGGAAAAGAGTGTACCAATTCCACACATCATACAATACTTATGTGTCCAAAAATGTTAAAATTATTAGACCCTAATCCAATACATAAATTTTTAGAATATTATTTTAACGGAAAATATATTTTGTATACAATGGGTGCATCTTCAAAAATGCCTCATAGTGAATATGTGTATACACAAAGGATACACAGAGAATTTTATACTTTTACTTTCGGTCAAAGGATTATGTTAAATACATTAATTGCACTTGACGATGCTACAGAAGAAGGTGCTGCAACATGGATGCTTGAAGGGAGTCATAAGTTAACGCAAAATCCAAGCGATGAATATTTCTATAAAAATGCAATGCAAGTAACTGCTAAAAAAGGTGATGTATTAATATTCGATGCTAATATTTGGCACGCAGCAGGTGTAAATAAAACAGACAAACCAGTTGAAATAATTACACCACTTTTTACTAAACCGTTTATAAAACAAGCGTTAAATTATCCAAGAGCTTTTGGGCTTGATTTTCAATATACAATATCAGATGAGTTAAAGCAAACACTTGGATATAATGCGATCATTCCAGAAACTATACAAGAGTTTTATAAACCAGAAGAGAGAAGATTTTATAAAAGAAACCAAGAAGATGAATATGGTGTCAATAACCCACACTGACCCTAAATATGACACATATCAAGCAAATATTGATTATCTTAGATTACTTGAAATAAAGAAATTTATATTTTTAAATATAGATAGTTTACAAATAAGTATTCCTTTAGAAAAAAAGATGATCAACGATAGTGATGATTTTGATCTTATAACTCCAATAAACTTTCAAGAATCAACCGGCAACTTTATCAAAGAAAATTTACAAAGTATATATGAAGTATTAAAAACTACCAACGCAGTATGTTTTTATATCCAAACAAAAGATGAAATTAATTATAACAATGAGATGATTGATTCTAAAAGGTATAGAACTAATTATTATTTCAATTTATTGCTTAGTAAAGAGGAGATATACTCAAATAAAAAAAGAGATGCAAGACAAAGGCTGAGGAAGGCATTAAAGAATATAAAAGTAAATATAACTGAAGATATTGTAAGTGAAGAGTTTTATCAAAATTACGCCAGAATATCAGAAGAGAATGATTTTTCTGAAAAGTATAAATTTTCTTTAGAACAGTTTAATGGTTTTTCATCTATTAAAGGTATAAAGTATTTAGAATTAAGATCTGAAGGAGATTTTGTGGCAGGTGGTTTTTTTGGTTTAAATCATAAAGAGATTGACTACTTATATGCTGCAGGAAGTGAAAGGTTTAGGGATAATATACGTTTGTTATTATGGATAGCAATAGAGTATTTTAAAGACAAGGGTTATGAAAAACTTTTTTTGGGTGGAGGTATTAAAGAGGATGATTCACTTGCTGAATTTAAAAGTAGAATGGGTACATACTATCAAAAGTGTTATACTATAATGTCAATTTTAGATAAAGAGAAAGCACAGAAATATGCAAAAAAAGAAGTTACAAAAGAGTGGTTCAATAATTTTTTCCCACCATATAGGGATGTAATGAGATGAAAAAAGAAATTTTTATACATTTAGGACTTCCTAAATGTGCAAGTACTACAATTCAAACTGTTTTATCACAGTCAGAAGATATTGAGTATATTGGTTTTATTCCAGATGGTTTTGAAGGTAAATATTTTAAAGATGACAATATGTCAGAATTGTTTGATAATAATTTGCGTTTTTGTTTAGATAATCCAAGTTTTTACAAAAAACTTATATGTGATCATATTGAAAAGTCAACAAAGAATACAATAGTTTTTTCTTCTGAAAATTTAACATTAAGATGGTTATCATGGGATTTGCCTACATATACTAAATTGGAATATTTAAAAAAGATTTTCCCTAAAGATTCAAAGTTTATATATGTTTATAGAAATCCTGAAGACCTTTTGTTGTCTCTCTATAAAGAAGAATTGCTTATAGGCTATGATAAAGAGTTTAATGAATATGTAAATGAATTATATTTATTTAGAAAAATAAGCTATTTTAATGATCTTTTATTGGGTAGATTCTTAAATAATTTTTATGATGTTTTTCCTAATAACAGTTTAAATATTGTATATTTGGAAGAAGAAAATATTATAGAACAAATAGGAAAGATACTAAAAACTGATTTTAAAAAGTGTAAGGTAAAATCAAATATTTCCATATCAGATGATGTAATTGATTATTTAATTCAGTATAACAAAACAACATATGATTTTAAGAGTAACTTTGATCAAATTGAAATGCATAGGTCTTTCCCTTCTTTAGAAAATGACAATATTAAATATGGACTTTCTAAAAAAAGAAATTATAGAAAATCAATCATTAAAGATTATATTAGTTATAATTTACCTATTAAAGGTAGCTGTCTTGAAATTCAGGATAGAAATATATTAAATTTTATTTTGGATGATTTGAGTGAAGCTTACGCTTTTTTAGAGAATTACAAGATGAAGAATCAATATTTATTAAATTATAGATCCTTTTTAAAAAAAGATGAAAATGGTTAGTTAAATGGAAAATGAAAATTTACACAATATTTGTAATTTGAATGCAAATGATAAAGAATTAGAAGCGTATAAACAACTAGTAAAACTAAGAGATTACTCTCCAATTCCTGATAGTGAGGTATTGGCAAATGAGGGTTTGTTTCTTACTAGGAGTTCTATAGGAAGAATGCTTTTTTTACACGATTTGTATAAAAAGACAATTAATACACACGGTAGCATTATGGAGTTCGGAGTAAGATGGGGGCAGAATATGGCATATTTTACCTCTTTTAGGTCTATGTATGAACCGTATAATTTAAGCAGAGAAGTTATAGGTTTTGATACATTTGAAGGTTTCCCAAGTGTATCTAAAGAGGATGGAACGGCAAATGTTGTAGAGGTTGGGTCGTACACAGTAGGAGACAATTATGAAAAGTATCTTGGGAAACTTCTAGATACACATGAGGCACTAGCACCAAGAGCAAATAAGAAGAAATACAAATTGATCAAAGGTGATGTTATGGATACATTACCTGAATATTTAAAAAAACATCCAGAGACAATCATATCATTGGTATATTTTGATCTTGATTTATATGAACCAACTAAAAAGTCTTTGGAATTATTAAAACCACATTTAGCAAAAAATAGTATTATTGCATTCGATCAGTTATGTTTAGGTGATTTCCCCGGAGAAACAATAGCTCTTAAAGAGGTATTTGATCTAAATAGTATTGAGATACATAGAAGTGAGTTTTCACCACAGCAAAGTTATATTATATTTAAATAAAAGGTTTTTAGTGAAAAAAAGCAATTGGGAAAAATATTATGATGAAAATAAAAATCACAAGCCTTATATAGTTGAGAATATTGTTGCAAAGATATTTTTATCAAAAAGACCAATCCCTTTATTGGAAGATTATAGTTTCAAAGATAAAGAGATTATAGATATAGGATGTGGAGATGGCAGACACATTGATTTTTTATCAAAATTAGGTTTTAAAACAAGTGGAACAGAAATAAGCTTAAATAAAATTGAAGAATTAAAAAGTAATTTTCCAAAAAGTGATTTTATTCTCCATGATGTGAAGACTTTGCGAAGTGTTAAAAATAGATTTGACTATTTACTGGCATTTAATTCTATTTATTATCTCAATAATGATTTTAAAAGGATAGAAGACAATATTAAATTAACTTCGGAGCTTTTAAAAGAAGGGGGAATTTATATTGCAACATTTGCAGGTAGCGATCACTTTGTTTTAAAGAATGCTACTTATTTAGAGGATAAATCAGCGATATTAAATACAAATCATCATCAAATAGAAGAGTCAATAAAAATAAGACCGGTGTATGATAAAGATGATATAAAAAAAATATTTTCTAATTTTAACCTTTTAAATATTCTTTTTATTGGTGAAACTACAGATAAGGTTGGTGATTTAAATAGACATATTTTTTATGTTATAGCAAAAAAACAAAAGGTTAAATGATTATGAATTGTAAAGAGGGTATAAGCATTGTTTTTTCGGTTTTAAATAGTGGAAAGGAAATTGGAAAATCATTAAAAAGTATTAAAGAACAAA
>JAYEMD010000036.1:0-23159 GCA_034717895.1 Campylobacterota bacterium
TACATAGATAGAATCAGTAGTGTGAACCTCCAAGGTCTCAACCCGAAGGGAGTCCTTAAATTAAAACTTATGCAGCGTGTGCGTAAGCTGGAGCGTAATTTGTATTGTTTGCGTCTAAAAAAAATGAACAGATTAAGGATATGCTCAGATCCACATGCAACTACTACTCACTGCTCCAATCGATACCAAGTCGACCCCAGTTTGTAGTTGGCGAATTATAGCACAAAAGATGTATAATAGCAAATAGTATTAAATTTTATTTATTTAGTTAAAAAACGTTTTAAAGGATGGTTTAATGATAGAGTATTTAAAAACAGCATTTTTAATAATATTATCTGCATATATAATCATAATGATATTACTATATACAAAACAGGATAGTTTGGTATTTGCAGGTGCTTATATACTAAAAAGTAAAATAGAACAAAATGAATATATATCAAAAAATACTTTGCCGGTAAGTATAAAAATCAATGAGGATCTTTTACTGCATGGAAGTAAAACAGTAAACAACAGTAAAAACCTAATTATATATTTTGGTGGTAATGCAGAAAATGTTACAAACTTTATTAGTATGATGGAGTGTATAAAAACAACTGATATAATAGGCTTTAATTATAGAGGTTTTGGAAAGAGTGAAGGATATCCAAGCCAAGAAAAACTATATAGTGATGCTTTAGATATATATGACAACTATAAAGATAAATATAAAAACATAAGTATTATAGGAAGAAGTCTAGGAACTGCCGTTGCATCATATACGGCATCAAAAAGAGATGTAGACAAACTGATACTCATTACACCCTTTGATTCAATTTCAAACGTGGCACAAGATATATATCCTTTTTTTCCCGTAAAACTTCTTTTAAAATATCCTTTTGATATACAAAATCTTATAAAAGATATCAATTCAAGTATTTACATACTTATGGTTAAGGATGATGAAGTTATTCAAAACAAACATACAATAGCTCTAAAAAAAAGTATAAATGAGATAAAAGTATTTAAGAGCATAACTAACAGCGGTCATAATGATATTATGGAAGATGAAAGACTTTTAGAGTTTATCATCAAATCATTAAATTAAATTTCTGTATAATACCCCAATGGATATATTAGAACTTGACAATCAACACACATGGCACCCATATAATGCTCTGCCTTCAAAAACAACCATACTGCCTGTAAAAGAAACATACGCTCAAACTATCGTACTAGAAGATGGAAGGGAACTTACTGATGCTATGAGCTCATGGTGGAGTGCAATACATGGTTACAATAATCCCGTACTTATTAAGGCACTTAAAGAGCAAGCTGATATTATGCCGCATGTTATGTTTGGAGGGCTTACCCATAAACCTGCGGTGACACTTTGTGAAAAACTGGCAAAACTTTCAAAACTGCCAAGTGTATTTTTATGTGACAGCGGAAGTGTAAGCGTGGAGACCGCTTTAAAAACGGCTATACTGTATAAAAGATCAAAAGGTAAAAATGTAAATAGATTTATAGCACTTAACAATGCTTATCACGGTGATACTTTAGGATGTATGGGTGTATGTGATCCTTTAAATAGTATGCATTCACTTTACGGTGAGTATCTTCCTAATAATATTTTTACACCTGTAAAAGATCTAAGTAGTACAATAGAAAAACATAAAGATGAAGTTGCGGGAGTTATTTTAGAGCCGGTCGTGCAAGGTGCAGGAGGGATGAAGATACATGAACCCTCTTATTTAAAAACTGCACGCGAACTTTGTACAAAATATGATATACCTCTTATTGTTGATGAGATAGCTACAGGATTTGGTCATACGGGTTTAATGTGGGGGTGTGATCACGCTTTAATAACCCCTGATATTATGACCGTAGGGAAGGCACTTACAGGCGGTACTATGACAATGGCTGCGATGATGACAAGTAAAAATATAAGCGATACTATATCAAACGGTGAAATAGGTGTACTTATGCACGGTCCTACCTTTATGGCAAACCCTTTAGCATGTAGTGTTGCAAATGCAAGTATAGATCTACTTTTAAGTTCCAATTGGGAGCAAAGAGTAAAAAATATTCAAACTATATTTAAAACAAAACTAGAACCGTTAAAAAAGCTTGAAATAGTTGAAGATATAAGAGTTATAGGGGTCATAGGAGTTGTTGAACTTAAAAGTGACAAATACGCTCAAAAAGTTCAAGATAGTTGTGTAAAAAACGGAGTGTGGATAAGACCGTTTGGAAAGCTTGTATATAGCATAGTTGCTTACACAATAACAGATCAAGAGCTTTTCAAAATCACCGATGCAATAAAAAAAGCCCTAGTAGAGATCATTTAATCTCTACACCCGCTACATAAACCGGATAGAATAAAATCAGTTCTATCAACTGCAAAATTATACTCAAAAGAGATATCATTCACCATACTGTCCATATTAACCTTTATATCAATAACGGCATTACAACTTTTACATACCAAATGGGAGTGATCATCTTTTACTATCTCATATACAGACTTAGCGTTTGGAATTTTCACTTCAAATAAAAGTTTACTCTCAACCATAGAATTAACATTCTTATATATTGTTGCCAAAGATATATTCTCAAACTTTGTTTTTAACTTACTGTATAAGCCGTCTATGCTTACATGACCTATATGATCTACTATAGAAAGCATCTCCAACCTTTGAGGAGTTGCTTTCAAGCTATGGTTATTTAATATTAGTCCAAAATCTTTCATGCCTAATTATACCAAAAATAGACAAATCTTTTTTTGTAAAAAAGTTATCGTATTATATTAATAAAACAACTTTATATTAAGATAAGATTAACTAGAGGGCAATTCTATAGTAAACTGCACACCGTTACTAATTAACCCGTTATATTCATACTGAATATTTTCAGCTTTTATATTGCCGTTCATCCCTTCCGTAATTAAACTATATGTTAAATGAAGTCCCATCCCTTTCCCTTGACTTTGATGTTTTGTTGTAAAATAAGGATCAAATATCTTTAAAATAATATTGTCTGCTATTCCCCCGGCATTGTCTTTTATCTTAATAACAATCTTATTCTCTTTTTTGTAAGTAGTGATAAATAAATATTTATATTTTATTTTTTCTTCTTTATAGATATCTTCTATATTATTAAAAATATTTATGAAACACTGTATAAGATCATTTTCATATCCTTTTATTTCAATATGATTATTCAGATCTAAAACCATATTGATATTATACTTCTCTACGGATATCTCAACAAGTTCCAAGAATTTATCGATTATATCGCTTAAATTAAAATTATGTTTTTTCCTGTCGGCACTTATAAAGTCACCAAAGCTATCTATGGTACCTGAAAAATATTTTGCATTGTTATTGATTGTATTACAAAACTTATCTAGTTTCTCGTCACTAAGTAATCCATACTCTTTTTGTACTTGAATACCCGATGAGGATGAACTAATTGCAGATAGCGGCTGTCTCCATTGGTGAGCAATATTGGAGATCATTTCACCCATTGATTCTAGTTTTTCTGCTCTATAAAGATATTTATCTTTTTCTCTTGACTCTTCAAAAATATCCAGTAACTCTAAATTTGAGTTTATTCTTGTTATAAATTCTATATCAGAGTAAGGTTTAGTTATAAAATCATTAGCCCCGATTTTTATAAAAGCTGTTGTTACATCAGGTCTATCACTTGAACTTAAAGCTATTATCCCTAGTTTATCTTTTTTATATATTTTTCTTAATACTAAAGTAAATTGCATGCCGTCCATCTCAGGCATAATATAGTCTGTAAGTACAAGTGAAAATTTATTTTCATCAGCTATTAAAATATCAAATGCTTCTTTCCCGTTTACTGCAGTGGTAACATTCAGTTTCATTTTCTCAAGTTTTTGTCTTGCATAATTCATATCAACAGGTGAATCGTCAACAAGCAGTACATGTGTGTCATAATTTTTTAAAATTCTTCTAGTAAGATTCACAACATTCTGCATACTAACCATTGTATCTTTAATAACATAATCTAAAATATTTTTATCAAAGATTTTATCTTTTAATTTCTCTGTAAATACTTCGGATAGGATAATTGAGGGGATATTTTTTCGTACAGTATAGTTTGTTAAATGTCCATTCTTTGCACCCTCAAGATCAAAGTCTACTATAGCCACATGTATTATATCTTCAGTTGAGATATAATTTATAGCTTCTTTAAAACTTGTTGTTTTTAGGATTTTTGCATCTAACTCATTTTTTATCTCTTGTGATATAAACTCTATAACAGATAAATTGTTATCTACTATTAATACTGTTTTTAGCATTTAGACTAGGCACTCCTATTGTATATCTTAAAATATAAATCTTTAAAAAATCAAACTTTACATAACAAGCAAGTTTTAAAAACTTGCCCATTCATCATCTGTACTATTTGATACTATTGGAGTTATATTTGAAGTTGGTTCAACTTTTTTTGCCGACATAGCAGTTTGAGGTTTATTATTTACTTTACTATTTACCGTAGATGTGCTATTAGATTTATGTTCAATGATCTTAGCTTCCACACTGTTTTTTCCATTGAACTCTTTTTCATTTGCAGAAGTTACTACCTGTTTTGCTATAAGATCTGTTTGAATAGCTACATCATTGGTCTCAGAAGCAATAGAAGCATTTTCTTGGGTTTGCTTATCTAACTGGTTTACAGCACTATTAATCTGCTCAATACCTTGTAATTGCTCCTTAGAAGCATTTTCAACATCTGATATTAACTCTAAAGTTTTTGAGATACTTTCATTTAGGTGGTGATATCCATTTATCATATCATCGGCTATCTGCTTACCGTTATTGGCTTTGCTTGTAGCATTTTCAACAAGACTTTTTATCTCATTTGCAGCTTCGGCCGATCTGCTTGCCAAGTTTCTTACCTCTTGTGCAACAACTGCGAAACCTTTACCTGCTTCACCTGCGGTTGCTGCTTCCACTGCTGCATTTAGTGAAAGGATATTTGTCTGGAATGCAATCTGATCAATTACGGATATTGCTTCACTTATTGCCGTTACTTCATTGTTTATCTCATCCATAGCAGTTGTTGTTTTAGTTGCCAGTTGTTCACCTTTACTTACAGAGCTTGTTACATCATTAGCATGACTTGCCATATCTACAATGTTTTGTGTATTGTTAGATATATTACTTGTAACCTCTTCTAATGCTGCTGCTGTTTCCTCCAATGCTGCTGCCGCACTGTTTGCATTTTGATTTAAGTGGTGTACATTTTCAAGAAGTACGGATGAACTGTTTTGTAAAGTAAGACCGTTTTGTTTATTATCAACAAGCATATGAGTTGTTGCATCGGCAAGTGAATTTACACCGTTTGCCAATTTTAGAAGATGTTCTTTTATATTACTAGTAGATACTTTATTTGTATAATCATACTTGCTGTACTTTCCAAGAACTGATAATATCCCTTCTATATTATTTTGCATATTTGTTCCCATTTGATTAATAAGAGTTATTAATTCTTTTAATGCCTGGTTAGAACTATTTACATTTACACGTTGTGCAAGATCACCCTTTTCAAATTCTGATAAAACTGATATAGTTGTATCTATAACATTCCTATCTTCATCTATACTCTTTTTTGTTTTATTAATATTTTCATTAACAACTTTTGCCATCTTTCCAAATTCATCATTACTAGAATCATCCAGATGTTCAATACTATTTGTTTCTTTATTAAGATATCTAAAGAATGTCACTATACCGTTTTCAAATTTTTGAAGTGGCTGAATAATTGCAGAGTTTATAATAATTGATACCAACACCATCAATACGGCCATAACAATCAATGCAGACAACACAAAAGTAAAAATAGTAGAACTTATTTTATCTTCTGTTTCTTTCTTCATAAGAATTATTTTATCTTCAATATCATCTACATAGGCACCGGTTCCCACTATCCAATTCCATTTATCAAATTTTTTTACATATGAGAATTTTAACTGAGGTTTCTCTTTACCGGGTTTTGGCCATGAATATTTTACAAGCCCTCCCCCCTTAGACTCAGATACTTTTACCATATCGTTAAATAAGAATACGCCGTTAGGGTCTTTTATACCTGAAAGATCTTTTCCGTTAAGTGTTGGTTTGATTGGATGAATAATCATCATTGGAGTCATATCGTTTATCCAAAAATAGCCGCTTTCACCGTATCTCATAGTTGAGATAGCATTTATAGCTTCCTTTTTTAAAGAGTATGATACATCATCTATATATGCACCTGTCCCTATAACCCATCCAAAGGGTTCAAATGTTTTTACAAAAGAAACTTTAGGCTGAGGCTTTTCAAAACCGGGCTTAGTCCATACATAATCAACAAAACCCTCACCCTTTGCTTTACAAACATCAACAAACTCTTTAAATAACTGCGTACCGCCTTTATCTTTAAAGTTATAAAGATCCTTTCCGTTTAGTTGGGGTTTTATAGGGTGATCTACTATAACGGCATTCATATCATTTATCCAAAAATATCCGCTTTTACCGTATCTTGTAGAGCTTACAATATCTTTTACTCTTTGCTTTAATCTATCTTCAGAGATTTTGCCCTTATACTTTTTATATTGATACTCTATAATTGAAAAGATTTGATTGACCTGTGATCTTAGATCATCAGAAACTTCTTCTTTTATTTTTTGAGGTTTTGTTCTGTTATAATAAGACTCAACAGTTTTCATAGCAACCGATACATAATTTTCCAATTCTAACTCTTTGGTCTTATATGCTTCTATTTTATATTTTTCTATATTTTTATTAGAAACATCCTGTATTGTAACTATTGATTGTACCGCCAACACCACGCTAATTACAACTACTACAGCCAATACTATTATATTCAGCTTTAACTTAATCGATTGATTTCTCATAATTTAACACCCCTTTTACAATATGCTATGCAAATGCTACTTTGATTATACAAAATAACCTTTAAAATATGAATAAAAAACACTGTTATTTTTACGATATTTTAAGTTTTTATTATTTTACAAAAATAATTATAATATTATATATCACTTAAAGTTATAATAAATTCTGCTCCCGTATATTCATCTGCACCTATATTATAAACATCATTTGAAACACTTATAGTGCCCCCTATCCCTTCTGTAATTAACCTGTATGTCATATTAAGTCCAAGTCCGGTACCTTGGGATTGATGTTTGGTAGTAAAATAGGGTTCAAAAACTTTGGTAAGAATATTTTCAGGAATCCCCCCGGCGTTATCTTTAAATTTGATTATCAAATTATTTTTATCCATTGAAGCTGATATAAAAATATATTTTGGATATTTTTTATCTTCAAAAGCATCTTTTGCATTGTTGAATAAATTTATAAAGCATTGATTTAATTCATTTTTTAAACTGTGTACCTCTATACTCTTATCAATATCTAAAACAACATTGATATTATTCTTTTTTATTGATGATTCAACTATATTATAAAAAGAGCTTATAGACTCTTTTAAATTAAACATCTCCTCTTTACTTTCACCTCTGATAAAATTTCTAAAATCATCAATAGTCATTGATAAATAGTTTGCTTTTGATACAATCTCTTCCATATTCTTATCCAATTCATCTTGAGAAATTGTCATACCAAAAGAGTGGTTAAGTTGTATACTTGAAGCTATAGTAGAGATCAAACTTAAAGGCTGTCTCCACTGGTGTGCAATATTACCTATCATCTCACCTAGTGCAGCCATTTTGGTTTGTTCATAAAGCATTCTTTCTTTTTCACTGTTTTTTGCAATCTCCTCTTGAACTCTCTGTTCAAGGCTTTCATTTAATAACTGTAGTTCATATTCACTTTCTTCTAATTCTCTATTTATATCATTCAGTGTTTTTGTTTTTTCTTCTACTAAGATATTTAAAGTCTCTTTTTGATTTAAAATTCTATATATAAATAATACAAACAACAGTATAAACAAACTTATACCTATGAACATAATATAAAAATTGTTCATCTTACTTTGTATATAAGAGGGTTCACTTCGAAGAACAAGCATACCCACAACCTTATTTGACACAGGGTTTTGTACTTTTAAAAATGTCATTATTGTTTTACTCTTTGTATCATACAAAGAGAATGATCTGTTTTCAAAAGCTTTCTTATTAACTTCTTCCTTTGTTTCATCAGAGATTAACATACTTATATTTTTTTTATTATATCTTTGAACAATTTCACTTATTTTTTTCTCAAACAAAAAATCTTCAAACTTAGACTGTTTATAATTGCTTTTTTCATCACTGAAAACCTTTTCTTTTACAACACTTTTTGATATTAATAATTTTCCGATTAAGTCAAAACTCTTTATCATCTCAATATTCATAGCAAATGTACTAAACGATATCTCAACACTTCCCAAGTGCTCTTTTTGATGAACTATAGGAAATACAAATCTATAACCGTTATATATACGCCCCTCTTCAAAACCATCTATAGCTTTTTTATATTCATTTACATATTTTACCGTTCCTCTTATATTTGTCAGATCATCACCAAATTTACCCGGACGATGAAACCTTAGAAAACTTTCGTTATTAGGGAGGTGGAAGTGAAGCTGTTTTATATTTTGCTCTTTTAGTATTTTATATGAATCTGATAAATATTTATATAATTTATCTCTTATGATAACTTTTTGCTTATTATCTGCCGATTTTGCATTTTTGAAGATCTCTTTAAGCTCCGGTGTATTTATCTTGATTTGATAAATTACATTAGATATTTTTTTATACTCTTCATATATAACATTATAGTTTTGTTTGTACTGTATTGTTTTTTCTTTAAGGTGATTTTCAATCTTTAAATTTTTTTCATATGTTAAGCCTACATACGAAACCGCAATCAAGCATAAAGCTACCACCGTAAAATAGATCTTCTTCAATTTAATTTATCCGTTTACCTTCAAATTTTTAATATTATAACATAATTATAATATTAAAATAATTTTAAGTCATTGGAAGCTTTATGGTAAACATAGCTCCCGTATATCGACAACCGTTATGTTGATAAACATTATTTTCAACATCTATATGTCCGCCCATACCCTCAACTATTAATTTATAAGTCATATGAAGTCCAAGTCCGGTACCTTGACTTTTATGCTTGGTTGTAAAGTATGGTTCAAATATTTTTAAAATATTCTCTTTCTCTATCCCTCCACCGTTATCTTTAAAGGTTATATAGATACTATTTTCTTTTTTATATTGAGATATAAAAATATACCTATTATCATCTTGATTCTTTAACAATACATCTTTTGAATTATTAAATATATTTATAAAACATTGTATAAGTTCATTTGGATAGCCTTTTATCTCAATATCATCCTCAATATCCATAATGATTTGAATATTATATTTTTTAATAGTTGGCTCCACTAGTTGTAAAAAGCTTTCAGTATTATCTTTTAAATTAAACAATACCGGTCGTGAATCACCTTTAATAAAATTCCTAAAATCATCTATAGTTTTTGATAGATACTGAGAACTTATCTCTATTGAATCACACAAATTAAATAATTGTTCCTGATTCAATCTATTTAATTCACTTTGAATCTTAATACCCGTAGCAGAGGTAGAGATAACGCTTAAAGGCTGTCTCCACTGATGAGCTATATTACCGATCATCTCACCCATGGAAGCAAGTCTTTCAGATTTTATAAGTTGCTCTTCTTGTTTTTTAAGATCTGTTATATCTGTTAATATAACCAATATCTCTTCATCAGATAATCTTGAGGCATTAAGATTATAAAAATATATGTTGTTTTCTATTTTAACTTTTACAATATGATTAAAACCTAAATGATCCAATAGATACTCAGCCCAGATCTTACCCTCAATCATTTTATCTTTGGGAAATGCTATTCCGTTTAATGTTTCAAAATAATCACATATACAGTCATGTTCTTTTAAAAATGATTCAACAGAATCAAATCCAAAAAGATCAAAAAAACTTCTATTTGCTGTTATTATTTTAGTTCCGTTTGTTACTATAATTACGTCCGGATTTGTATTTAGTATCTTATTTGTATAGTTTTTTTCATACTCAAGTTCTTTTGTTCTATCCCTTACAACTTTTAGAAGTTTTTCATTTGATCTGATTTGAAAGTGAATCAAAATAGCTATAATCACTAAAAACAGTGAAACAAATATTATTATAAGCATCGACCTGTTACTTATACCTTCAACCATTTTAAAATATTCTATTGGGTTCAAACTTACACTTATACCTCCTCTTATATCTCCCTCTTTATATCCTTGAGATGCGTGACACTCAATACAAGATTTAGTGGTAACAAGTGCTCCCATATAGTTAAATTGATCTTTATTAAACTCAAAATATTCTTTTCTATTAGTTTCTTCAATATATTTTAAAGCTCTGGTTTCAAATGGATTTGCTTTGTTATTTGGATTTATCGGGTTTAAACTTGTAATCCTGAAATTAAAATCTTTCATTCTAAGCTGTTCAGACAACTGTCTTGTCATCCATGCTGGATTAATCTTGATAAGGGTTAGGTTGTCATCAACTTTTAAAGTATTGTTCTTTAAATATTTGTTAGGCAGCATATCTTTTACGGGCTTTACATAAACTCCCCCAAATTTTGCATTCCAGTGTCGAGTATTTACCTGATCGTAAAAATATATTTTTGCTTCTTTTATAAGAATCTGCTGCTGTGTTTGAATACTGTCTTGTTTAGCATCATTTATAAAAATTACGGTTATTGTAATGGCTATTATTAAAAATAATATGTTTATTAAATATTTCATAATCAGTTCCTTATATAAATAATTAAAAACTATATCTTAAATTTACCCAAGAGGTACTGTCAATAAGCTTATTTGAAAACTCTGATAAGCTTTTTCCCGTATTTTTTGTAAATGACAAATCAATGGAGATATTTTTTATACCGCTATATAAAACTCCAAATTTATTCTGATATGAATTATCATCCAGATTTAATATATTTTTATAATATAGATTCAGATACAAAATATCAAAAGGCTCTTTTTGTGTAAATGAGTTTATAAAATATCTATTATCCCAAAACGGTGTATCACTTGCTTGTATATTATTTTGATAATAATATTCACTTAAAATTGTCAATTCATTATATGTAAGATACTTTAGTCCAAACAAATATGAATAATAGCCATCATCAAACCTACCATATTCTCCGTGAAGCTCAAAATTTGTTTGAAGATTTGTTGAAAAATCTATACCGATTTTATCCCTATCTTCACTGCTGTATGAATAGATAAGATCAATATCTATATCATTATAAAGTATATATGTTTTAAAAGCAAGAATATTTGAATCATTATTGTACAGATAATCATTGAGATCTTTTGTAGTTCTTATATAAACCATATCAAAAGTTATATTTTTCAGTTCACCGCTTAGTACTTTATTGTATTTATAATTTAGCTGGGTAAACCCTTCACGGCTAGCTTCCGGGTCATTTGGATCTTTTTTTCGGTCACAAAAAGCAACCGGGTTTAAATAATATCCTTTACCCCATTTTGGTGTTTTCTTACCAAGATAAACTTGATTATTATCACTGAATTTATAATTGATAAATCCTTGATTTAAAGTTGTTTTATCATCTTTTTGTTTATCAATATTTTCATAATTTGCCATAAGATTAAAATGAAAAGTATAATTATCTTTAAAATATTTATAATTTAAAGCCAACTCCCCTAGATAACTTTCTTGGCCGGCTTTGTTTTTTGCAGGATAGGAGGGTGAGGATCTGTTTATAGATTGATATTTATAGTCACCTTTTAAATACCCGTTGAACTCATAGGGTTTTGTTTGTATAGTTTCTAACTCATCAAAATTAAACTCATAATCATTTGCAAAAACTAATGAAACTAAAACAAATAAACCAAATAGTTTCATTGCCATCTATCTTCTTAAATTCTCAACTTTCGATAGATTTTCTAAAGTAAAGGACTCATCACTAAATTGCTTAGGGGTAATCTTACCATATACCATGATAGAGGTATACCCTTTATAAAGTGGACTTTTTGTCTCCATAACTGCAGGTCTTTTTATACCGTTTCCAAAATCTTTTATATCTTTATAATAAAGAGTTTTTATAAGCATACCCGTAGAGGTATAACACTCTATTTGTTTTGGGGTTATTGTTTTTTTATCTACAGTTATAAGTAATCTGTCATAAGCAATAGTATCTGTTTTTGCTTTTGTTTCAACAACTAACTCATCCCCTTTATCTTCCTCTTTTACTATATCGTATTCACTTCCAAAATCAAGTCTCATAATATCTGAGTTGTTAAACACTCCCCCAACAACACTTTGCATTGAGGTAATCCTAATAGCACGACCCACATCAGGTAGATACAACCACATATTATCACCCACTCTAAGAGTAGTTCTACCTTTTTCAGACTCAGGCTTTAAAAAAGCCGATACCATTTTATCGCTTCCTTTTCTTGCCTGGTAAAGTAAAAACTCTTTTTTTGTACCGTCCGGTTCTATGTTTATAAGTTTTTTATAACTTTCACTACTTCCAGGTGCCATTTTTTTATCTATTTGCTCAAGTATATTATCTGCAAAAAGTGAAGATACAAGAAGTAAGCCTGCTAATATTTTTTTACCTTCCATATCCGCCTCCTTGACCCTTGTTTTTATTTTTATTCATATCATTATATAATGGACGAAATTCATTTTTATCTATCGATCCATCTCTGTTTTTGTCATATCTGTTAAAAAGATCAAAACCTCTACCTTTGCCTTGCGAGTAGTTCTGCCCTTTATTTCTAATATTTTTCATCTCTTTTTGTCTTATTGTATGAAACATATCGTACTCTTTAAAAGTAACTTTGCCGTCTCTGTTTTGATCTACCATATGAAACCGTGGAGCTGTAGCTACACCTTTTAGAGCTTTTCCCTCATCTGTTTTTTGTTCCATTTTTCTAGCCTGATCATTATAAAACTCTTGTGAAGTTAAGATGCCGTCATTGTTTATATCTGCTTTTATAAACTTTTCTTTAGCAGTGGGTACTGCAAAGCTTAGTGTACCTATCATAGATACAAGTAGTAGTTTTTTTGTTAATCTTTTCATAATTCTTCCTTATTATTAGTTTTCAATCGTTATGTTTATTATACTCTTATAAGTATCCATATACAAATGTTTTGCTCTATATTTTCCTAGTTTGTTCTTAATGCTTCAACAGGATCTAGTTTTGAAGCTTTTATTGCAGGACTAATTGAGGCTATTAAAGATATAACTATAACTATAAAGCCGACAATTACCGTATCTTTTAAAGCAAGTACAGGTTCAAGCACAAGATTACTTTCTCTTCCAAAACTATATGTTATCTGTGCCATATTTAATATCTCCACAATCGCCAGTGATATTACACCGCCTAAAACGGCACCCAAGACCCCTAAAAGTAAACCCTCTGTTAAAAATAGTTTTACTATTGTTTTAGGGGGTGTTCCCATCGCTGCAATTGTTCCTATCTCCTTAATCCTTTCATATACACTCATTATCATTACATTAAGTATAGATATAAGCACTATAGATATAAGTATAATTTGAATTGCAAGGTTCATAATATCAAGCATTTTTACTATATTGTAAAAAGGACTCAGCTTCTGCCAGGTGTGTATCTCAAAGGCTGGTTTATTGTTTTTGTTTAATTTTGTCAAGATTGGACTTAGCTCTTTTACGGCCTCTTTTAACATGCTGTTATCTTTTAATCTTATAACTATCTCACTAACCTCAACACCTTTTATACGAAGAACTTTTTTTGCATCTGTCATTGTGATATAGCCGTCCCTTCCACCTGGTCCTGAGATCCTTTCAACAAGCCCTGCAATTTTTAGATTTATACCGTTTACGCTCCCTTTTTTATTGTTTGCAACCAAGACTATCGGGTCACCGCTTTTTACGTTCATACCCTTTGCAATAAGTTCAGGAACTAATATCTGCCCTTTTTTAAGCTCTTTAAAATTTATAAGCCTATCTTTTAATGCAGGAAGTGTATCAAACTCCATTTTAGGATCTATGGCATTTAATCTTATATTTGTAGTAGTTACAAAATTTGAAAAAGTACCTCCGAATTTTATTCTGTATGAATAGCTTTGAATATACTTGCTTGTCTTTAAGAACTGTTCAAGATACACAATAGCTTTCTCATTTAAATTTTTATCTAAAGGGAGGTTCTCGACACTTGCCACAAACCCTTTTTTATGTATCTGAATATGCCCCATAGAGGAGTCTGTGATCTGACCTATCATATAGGATTTAAAACTGCTTGAGAGTGCCGTATATACAAGTACAAAAATAACACCAAGGGTAATAAGACTGGCGGTTAGAAGTGTACGTCTATGATTTCTTTTTAGGTTTCTATATGATATTTTTAATATATTATTCATTATGATATCCTTTTGTCCTCTACAATATCACCGTCAACCAGTGTTATAAGCCTGTCTACGTTTGCTACTATCTTTTCATCGTGTGTGGCAAATACAAATGTGGTATTGTGCTCTTTTTGTATCTTTTTCATCAATTCGATGATCATATGTGCTGTTTTACTGTCAAGATTTGCTGTTGGTTCATCTGCAAAAACTATTTTTGGGTTTGTTACAAGAGCTCTTGCTATTGCTACACGCTGCATCTGACCGCCTGAGATCTTATCGGGAGTTTTATCCTTTTGCTCAAACATCCCCACCTCTTTTAGAAGATTATCAACTCTTTTTTTTCTTTTATCTTCAGGAAGATCCTGGATCATAATAAGAGGATATTCTATATTTTCATATACAGTTAGAACCGGGATAAGATTAAAACTTTGGAAGATAAAACCGATATGATCACCCCTGAAATTTGCAAGTTTTGTCGTATCCAGATTTGAGATGTTTTGATCATTTATAATAAGATTACCGCTTGTAGGGGTATCAAGACAGCCTAACATATTCAACACTGTAGATTTACCGCTTCCGCTAGGACCTATAAGTGAGATAAATTCCCCTTTATCTACTGTTAGTGAAAAGTCGTCAATAACAGTAAGATCAAGTTCACCTACTTTATATACTTTTTTTAGATTTTTAGCTTCTATCATATTTACCCCCTTGCTTGTATATATTGTAGTATAATTATGTTAATAAATTATTAATAAAAAGTAAGAGATATAGACGTCCCTGCATTCTGTTTTGAATCAACATCTATTTTTATATCAAGATTATCACATAACCTTTGAACTATATGCATACCTATACCGTGCCCTTTTTCATCTTCACTATAACTTCTTTCAAATATCTTGTTTGGATATTTTATACCCTTGCCGTTATCTTGTATCATTAATTTATTATTTTCAAAGTATATACTGACTACTGAATCTTTTTTTGAATATTTGCAGGCATTTGAGAGTATATTATCTATTATTCTGCTTATTGCTTTCTCGTTTGTTGTTACATTCATATCTTTTTTATCTACTACAATAGTTGTTTGGGGATACTTAAAACTATATACCTCTTTTTTCTCTTCTAAAATAGTATAAAGGTCTATAGTTGATCGTGGAAGCTTCTCTTTTAAGACTATTTCCAGGTTTTCATATAAAGAGCCTATAGCATGGGCACTATTTTCTATTCTTTTTAGTTTATTTTGTATCATCTTATCATCTATCTGTTTTTTTAACATTTTTGTATTTAACATTATTGAAGTTACGGGTGTATTAAGATCATGAATAAGATCCTTAACGAATCTGTCTAGGTGTGATATTATATCGTTCATAGGTTTTAATGACATCTTTGCCAGATATAAACTGATAAAAAAGAAAAACAAAAGTAGTAAAATTTGGGATATTATCGTAAACTTTTTAATACTAAGAAGCTCCTCATCAACAATAGTTCCATCTAAACTTACAAGTATAAACTTTTCTCCGCTGTATATAGGAAATGTCTTTTGATAGCTTTTATCGTTTTTTGCCGCAAGTTTGTACAAAAAAATATTTTTATCAATTATCTTAAAATCATACTCTTTTTGTTTAAAAGTAAAATTGCTTTGTTTCAATTTCATAGAGTACTCATGCATCTTCATAGTATACTTTTGTAAAACAAGATTCTCTTGCTGTAAATAATAAAGATACCCAAGCATTATTATAAAAAATGCAGTTGAAAAAAAATAGATAGCTGTGAATTTTATCAGTGCGTGTTTTTCATAACTTTTCAAGTCTATATCCTACTGATCTGATATTTGATATTTTAAATCCTATTTTTTTTAATTTTGAGATCTGGACTCTTAAAACAGCATCGTTACCCTCTTGTTCCGTATGTGTTTGATATATCAGTTCATCTTTTGAGAGAAGCTTCTCTATGTTTTTTAAGAAGTATTCCGCAAGCCTTAGTTCACTTGGAGTAATTCGTACTTCCCCCTTATCTAAAAACAACTTCTGTTGTTTTATATCGTAAGAGAGATTACCGTAGTTTAAAACACTCTTATAGCTTTTAAAAGATTTTTGCAATGCAGATTCTATTCTTATAAGAAGTTCATCAAAATCAAAAGGCTTTTTAATATAATCATCAGCCCCCGCTTCAAAACCTTTTCTTAAAGAGTTTATATCAACATTTGCCGTTATAAAGATGGCAGGTGTAAAATTGTTATTTTTTCTTAATTCAGTCAATAGTTCAAAGCCGTTCATAAACGGTATATTTACATCCAAAAGAAATATATCAAAACTAGTATCATATACTCTATCCAAAGCCTCATCTGCATCTTTTACCCAGATCACTTTATAGTTTTCATCTTCTAACAATTCAAGAACAGTTTCGCCGAGAATTTGGTCATCCTCTACTAATAATATCTTTTTAGACATGTAACTTCCTTTTGATAGAAAAATTGTAATATAAAAGTATTAATAAAATATTAATTGAATAAAAGGCTAAGAGTTCAAAGGTAACTCTATAAAGAATTTCGCTCCATTTTGACCATTCTTGGCATATAGTTTACCGTTTAAGCTTTCTGTTATGATCTTATGCCCCATAAAAAGCCCAAGACCCGTACCTTTGCTGTCATCTTTAGTTGTAAAGTACTCATCGAATATATGGGGGAGTATATCTTCGGGAATACCTCCTGCATTATCTTCAATAGTTATAATTGCTCTGTTATTTTCTTTAAAAAGCTCTAACCTTACGCAAGGGTCTTGAATATTCTTTTCCAGTAATACATCTTTTGCATTATTAACTATATTAATTATAACTTGAGATAATTCACCTATTACCATTGTTATCTCAATAGGATTATTTTCATCTATGTTTTTTATAAGTTCTATATGATTGTCTTTTAGTGCCACACCCACAATACTCAAAGATATATTTATACGATCCTGAAGTACCACTTTTTGTATCTCTTTTTTCTCTTTTAGAAAGTTTCTAAAAGTGTTTATTGTTTCGGAAAGATAGTTTACCTGATCTGATATATTGTCCATCATCTTAGGTATATTATCTTCCTTTAAAATAGAGAGTTCCTGTTGGGCTTTTAAACCTGAAGCAGTTGAAGATATAACACCCAAAGGCTGTCTCCACTGATGAGCTATATTTCCAATCATTGTACCCATCATTGCCATTTTAGATTGTTCAAACAGCTGCATCTGCTGTTTCATATTTGTCTCTACACCTTTGGAAACTTTCATCTCAAGGTTTTCATTAATCTCTTTTAGTTCACGTGTTTTATCATTTACTTCCATTTGAAGTTCCTCTTTATGGGAGAGCTCTTTATATATAAAATAAGCGACAAAAATAAACATAAACAGTGTAATTATATTTCTAAGGATATACTCAAAATATATATCATATATATTTTTATTATCAGTATAAGAGACCAAATAAGCCACAACTTTTTTATCTTTAAAATTCTTCACAGGTAAAAATGCGATCACTTTGGCATCATCACTCATAAGTTTATAAATAACAAACTCTTTTTTATGTGCAAAATTTGCATCAATTTTATCTCTTAAAGAATCTATTATTTTTTTAGTACTATTTAACTTTTCAATTGTATAAGAACTCTTCTGGGATGTGAATAGATAATCTTTATGCTCTATTGAAGGTACATAGTTTGTCACCATATGTTTTGAATCCCAGGATTTTGTATCAAAAACATTTTTAGCTACGATAAAATGTGAATGTATATTACTAAATGCAGATAAACTCTCTTGTATATATTCAGAAGCGAGTGAGATCTCAACGGCACCTAGATGATTGTTGCCTTTATCAAAAATAGGAAATACAAACCTAAATGCATGAGCAGTTCTACCCTGCTCAAATCCTCCCGAATCTCTTTTGTTTTCATTTGTGAACTTATATGTATATCTAACATCAGAAAGATCATCGTCAAACTTATCAAGTTTATGAACTCTTAAAAATGATCTATTATCGGGAAATACAAATTGGAACTGTAAAATTCCCCTTCTTAACATTTTTTTATATAATGGTTTAACTAACTTATAGAGCTTCTCTCTTAATAGTGCTCTTTGCTCTTTTGAAGAGCTTTGGGCTTTTGATAAAATATCTATGATCTTCTCATCTTTTTGAATGGTACTTTTCATATCTCTTTTTGCGTAAGCATAAAAAGAGGTAGTTGTCAAAGTATAATGGATATTTAGATTATCAAGCTCTTTTTTTAAAATATAATCAATTCTTTCATTCTTGTCTTTTGTCGTAAAATATAAAAAAGCCCCGTATACTAACGAAAATATGATAGATATAAGAAAAAACTTTTTATTTTTATTGCTCATTTTTCCAAACTTTATTTTAAAGGGTTTTTGGCAATATTATCTCAAAAACGGCACCATCCTCATGGTTATATCCTTTTATCTCACCTTGCTGATCATCAATTATTCTTTTTGCGATACTAAGACCTACACCCATACCTGAGGATTCTTTTGTACTTTTAAAAGGTTCAAACAGTTTATCTAATATCTCGTCTTTTATACCGCCTGCATTATCTTCAAATTTCACATTAACGCTCTTATCATCTTGCTTTATGTTAATATTTAATTTTCTATCTTTAAAATCAACTATCTTTATAAGCTCATCAAGTGCATTATTTATTATTATGATCCATACTTGTTCTACCCTTTGTTTTTGGATAGTAGCATTAAATATTTGATGATTTTTGTCCATATTTATAGAAAAAGGTTCATTATTGATATATATATTAGAGATATGTTTTGATCTATTATATGCCATAACGGTTGATACCACTATAGTCTCATAAACATTTGAAACTTCAGCTTTTTCTGAACTTTTTTTTGCCATCTCTGTCATTGAGTCTATTATATTAGAGATCCTTTTAACTCCATCTTCTATTCTGTCATATTGTTTTTCCAAACTCTTTTTTACCGGCAAGTCGGGCAAAGATTTCATCTTATGGTGCATAATCTCAACAGAACCTTTTATATATGTAAGAGGTGTATTTATCTCATGGGTAAGTCCCGCTGTTAATTGACCGATTGCGGTAAATTTTGCACTTTTTAATATTCTGTCTTGATTCTCCTCTTCTTGCTCTTCTAATCTCTTTTTCAAGATTTTAGGTTCTAGAACTCTTGAGATAGTGTTCATAAGATCAGTTATATTTAACGGTTTTATTATATAGCCGTTAATACCGATATTAATAGATTTATATAAAAATTCATTATCATTATATGCAGATGTAACAATAATAGGGAGGGAGGAATCAAGCTTTTTTATCTCTTTACTCATATCTATACCATTCATTTTCGGCATATTTATATCGGTAATGATTAGATCTATATTATTTTTATTATCTTTATAGAAATCTAATCCCTCTTTACCGTTTTTTTTAGTATATATATTATTAAAAAATTTTGCCAACACAGCCTCGGTAATACCTCTTAGACTCTCTTCATCTTCTACATATAATATATTAAAATCATCATACATATATTTTTATACCTGCTTAATTATATATTATTAAGTACATCAGAAATTTTTTGTTCAACTTCTATCAAGCTGTTAAAAGGTTTCTTTATATAGTGATTTGCACCGTATTTGTGGGCTTCTAGTGCTTTATCCATAGTATCAAATGCCGTCATCATTATAACTTTTGTATCATTATGATTTTCCCTTAACTTTTTTAGCAGCTCCAAACCGTTCATTTCAGGCATCATAATATCACAAAGTACCAAATCAAATCCACCGTTTTGTATATTCTGAAGTGCCACTAAAGGATTAGAAAATATCGTAACATCATATGAATCCTCTAAAAATGTACTTAACATTTCAAGTATATGGTTCTCATCATCAACTATCGCTATTTTATTCATTATACTTCCCTTTTATCTTAATTTTTTTCTACTAAATAAAGATTCTATAATCTCATCAGGTGTTTCCGTAGATTCTTTACCCTCAAAGCTTACATCTTTATTTGCATCTACTAGTTTATTTGCCACATTGTAAGATTGTATTGCAATCTCATTAACTGCTTTTGTAGCCTCTGCATTTGTTTGTGTTGCATTCTCTATATTTTTAATAGAGTTACTTATATGTTCTATACTTCTACTTTGTTCCTGTGAAGATTGTACGATCTGATCTATATTTGTTAAAGTTGTCTTTATATTGTCATTAAGCAAATTAAACTCATGATCCATACCAACAGCAGAGTTCTTACCTTCTGCTGTTTGAAGCTTTAGCTGATCCATTAGCCCTTGAATAGTTTGTGCGGCTTGGGCACTTCTGTTTGCCAAGTTTCTGACCTCTTGTGCAACTACGGCGAAACCTTTCCCCGCTTCACCGGCTGTTGCAGCCTCAACTGCCGCATTTAGCGATAAGATATTTGTCTGAAATGCTATTTGTGATATAACGCCTATAGCATCATTAACAGATTGTGTAGACTGGTCGATACTTTCCATAGTAAGCTTAGTCTCCTCTATCATTGTAAGACTTTTTGTAGCTGAACTGTTTAATATTTTACCTGATTGGTGCATCTGCTGCGTTGTTTCCGTATTAGATTGTATATTTGAATATATATTTTCTATGGAGTTTGCTGTTTCTTTTATTGCAGATGCCTGTTTTGTTGTTGAATCGGTCAACTTTCCAACCTCTTTTTGTAAAATATCAGACTGATGTTCCATTGTCATACCGATCTTATAAGATTGAAGTACTCTTCTTGTTATTGCACCTTGCAGTTCGTTTATCCCCTCAAGCAATTCATGAAACTGCCCTCCTCTAAAAACATCGGTATCAATCTTATGCCTATAGTCGTTTTTCTTATAAAGTTCCAAAATATTTATAACTTTTTCAAGTGAAACAGAGATATTTCCTATCGCTTCATTAATACTGTATGCAATATAGTTTATCTTATCGTCACTTGACTTTTGGGATACAAGATCATTTGTATATCCATCAGATAACTTTTCACATACAAGCATAATTTCACCAAAAACTCTAAGGTCATCCGTCTTTTTATCACTTACCAGATTAGCTATTGATGCTATTTTATTTTCTACTTTTTTAAGGTTTTCATTATGAACGGCAGTTTCAATAGATAAACTGTTTCTATCGTCTTTTATATACTCTTCCAGTGAATCTAATATATTTAACAAATTGTCTGTATCTTTTTGATTTGAAAAAAACATCTACTCTTTCCCTCTAAGTTCTTTATATAGTTCAGTTGCAAACTCAAGCTCTTCTTTTGTAGGTTTAACTCTAACAGAGATAAATGTTTTTTTTCCATCTTTCTTGGTAACGCCGTAAGCTGTGGCATTAACCCAATAGTAATCTCCGTTTTTGGTTTTATTCTTAACGATGCCGTTCCAGGTTTTTCCCTCTTTTAAAGTATCCCATAAGTCTTTAAAGGCAACTTTTGGCATATCTGTATGTCGCACTATATTATGAGGCTTACCGATAAGTTCATCCTTACTATAACCTGCAATCTTGCAAAAATCATTATTTGCATATAGTATATTACCCTGTAGATCCGTTTCCGAAACAATCATAGTCGATTTTTCAAGCGATACTTCCCTAGACATATACTCCCCTTTGATAATTTGTATACATATTATACTATAAAATACTAAGAGAAAAGAATAATTGCTGACTAACTAAGCTATTAAATATTCAGAGCTTTTCAAATATATCTTTTTTATAATTTAATTTTAAATATTCATTTAAAAAATAAATTGCGTTACAGAGATAGGTTTAATTTAGTTTTAGTTAAAATAGATAATAAATAATTGTATGGATTGGTGATGTTTCAAGATTTAGAATATCTATTTAAATTTGTAAAAAATATTCCCGTAGGGATAGTTAGTGCAGATACAAAAGGTAAATCAACAAACAAATGTAATAGATATTTTTTAGAAATGTTTGGATGGGAATTATGTGAGATAGATACTTTGGATAAATGGTTTATAAAAGCTTACCCAAATAAAAAATATAGGGAATATATTATCGGAATATGGGATAAAGCAATAGAGGAAACTGAAACAAACAATCTACCCTATTCAAAAACAGTGGAAGTAAAAGTTGCCTGTAAAGGTGGAGCATACAAATGGTGTGAAGCCAGATATTATCGTCAAGATGATTTCATGTTTGGTATTTTTGTAGATATTACAGAATCAAAAAAAACAAATAAATTGTTATATGACCTAACCTCTATCGATCATCTTACACAAGTAAATAATAGAAGATCTTATCATAAAAAAGTAAAAGAGTTTTTATCACTATATAAAAGATACGGTACAACATTTTCTATGTTACTTTTAGATATTGATGATTTTAAACTTATCAATGATACCTACGGTCATCAAAAAGGGGATGATGTTTTAATTAAACTTTGCAAACTCATTAAATCAAATATCAGACAAAACGATCACCTGTTTAGAATAGGCGGTGAAGAATTTATATTGTTATTGCAAAATACCAATTTAGAAAATAGTGAAAATGTTGCAAATAATATTTTAAAAATCGTAAGCAATGATTTAACTGCCATCAAAGACAAAACAATTACCGTGAGTATGGGATTATCCGAAGTAACTTTGCATGACACGGAGGATAGTTTATACAAGCGTGTAGATGACCTTTTATATAGTTCAAAAGAAAACGGCAAAAATAGAGTAACAAGCTGTTAAA
>JAYEMD010000037.1:0-5398 GCA_034717895.1 Campylobacterota bacterium
TTTAGAACATCATAGAGATTCATCAAATCAAGATAATAATTCAATAATACTTGAATAGAGAGGGGAAGTAAAGACTTTCAGTCTTAGAGAAACCTATGGACTTTCAGTCCATAGTGGTTTAGTTTTAAGAAAATCATCCACATCATACTCTAAAAGGTCACTAATACTTAAAGAGACATATTCAACACTCCATTTTTGATCATTTTTCCATTTGAACAAAACAGAATCACCCTTGTCAAATAAAGAGAGAAGAACTTCTTGCTCTTGTGTTTTATTGTGGAGCTGTCTTGACCTGTCATTAAGTTTTATGTTTTGAAGAAGATATTTGTATACTATAAAGCCCATTGATAGAAAAAGGAAGAATATCAGTATTTTTATATAGCTACTGTTTCTTATAACTTGATCTATAACATTACTATTTTCATATGATACTACCCAAGCTACTGTTTTTTTTGTTATGTTTTGTTTAATAGGGTAAAAAGTTATTATCATACTTTGATAATTTTCAAATGTAAATACTGAGAACTTTTCATTTAGTTTAAGTTTTTGATCAATTTGGTTTTTTACTTTAGCAATGCTTTTTAAATTATCCTCTTGAACAAGATGTTTATTTTTATTAAAAACGTGCATCATATAGTTTTTATTCTCTTTGCTTGTCCGATATTTTAGTACCATATCTTTTCTATCCCAGGCTTTTTCTTCAAAAATATCTTTTCGTATTATAAAGTGCGAGTGGATACCACTTAATGATTTTAAATGTTCCGCAAGCTTTTCAGTAGAAAATGACACCTCCATTGCACCTATATGATTACCTTTTTTATCAAATAGAGGGTAAACATTTCTAAAGCCGTGTGCCACTCTGCCGTGGGAGAATCCTCTGGATATCTTTTTGTGTTCATTTACATATTTGTAGTCTTCTCTTATATTTGTAAGGTCGTCTCCGTATTTACTTGGTTTGTGCATCCTTAAAAATGATATGTTATTAGTAAGTACAAAGTGGTACTGAAGAACTCCTTGTGATTTTAGGTATGAATAATGACCTTTTAGTTTTTCATATAGTTTTGTTCTTAGCTCACTGATAGTTTTTTTATCATTTGTGTTAGAAGCATTTGAGATAATCTCAACTATAGTATCTTTATATATTTTGTCATTGAAAATATAATCGGCAAAAGATGTAAGATTGTGTTGAAATATTTTATAGTGTGTTTCCATTTTTGATAGTTTATTTTTGATTACCAGCTCTTTTTTATGTTCAAAATAGATATCTGAAATATATAAGAAAATTCCGTAAAGCGCAATAACAGATATAAATATAAAAAATAATAATTTATTCTTTTTCAATTAATCCCTTTATAAAAATAAAAATAATATAAAAATAGTTAACCCCTATAGTTAATAATAATATTGTAAATATATTGTAAGTATTATAAGTTCAATTTATAATTATATCCGCTATTGTAACAAATAAAACTGAATAAATAATGAATAAACTTAAATTTGGAGATTATTTGGAAAGAAGATCGTCTATAACTGTCTGACGGTTGGTTATCTCTAGTTTTTTACAGGCACTTTTCATAGCTTCATCCTCACCCACCACATAACACATATTTTTAGCTCTTGTAATAGCCGTATAAAGTAGTTTGGTATTGTGCATAATAAAGTGGGAAAAGCTCATAGGTATAAGTGCAGTATCATACTCCATCCCTTGAGTTTTGTGGATTGTTAGACAGTAAGCAAGAGATATAAGACCCTCTAGCATATCAAAGTCATAAAATACAACCATATCATCATTTGGATAAAGTACGATAAGTTTTTTATTCTCATGGTCTATTTTGATAATCATCCCAAGCTGTCCGTTGAAAACTCTTTTTTCTACAAACTCCCCTTGACCGCTTCTGTATGCCTGAAGGGTTTTTGCTTTCATATTCTCATTTTTTATATGTATAACTTTATCTGCAAGTTTGTATTCGTAAACTCTTGTTTTTATCCCCTCTTGCTTAGTGTTGTTTATAAGTTTTTGAAGGTTTATATTTAGATTTTCAACCCCAAGAGTACCGCTTTTTATAGGGGTGATAACTTGAAACAGTGTAAGGAACTTGTTTATCTCTTTATTGTTTATATGCTCATACATAGGTTTGATATAATTTGAAGCGATACCTAGCACTGTATGGAGTATCTGGTGGTTGTTTTCATTTCTAAGCGTATTTATCTCATAGTCACTTAAAGCGGCTTTTTGTGCATAGTAGTTTGGTATGCTTACATCTACGAATTTAAAGTCCTCATACTCCTCTTTATATTCAGGCACCACACCTTTTCGTATCTCATTTGCCAAGGTTGCTATGGCTTGGTGTTCATTTTGTCTGTATATCTTTGTAAGTTTACATATAGGAGCCAGATCATATCTTATAGCATCTCGCAAGACATCTCCTGCACCGATTGCGGGAAGCTGACCGTCATCCCCTACTATTATTAGAACCGTATCTGGATCTATTTTTGACAGTATCTTGTAAAAGGTAACAGAGTTTATCATACTTGCTTCATCTATTAGTACAACTTTATAGTCAAAGTAGTCTTTATCGCTGTTGTCTATTTTTACTAAGGCTGACTGTACCGTGCTGCTTTTATATCCCGTAGTATCTGATATACGCTGGGAGGCTATACCGCTTAGTGCCATACAGTGTATATCATCATAGGTTACTATCTCTTCAAGAAGTTCAAGTATGGCTCTGCTTGATGTGGACTTACCCGTACCTGCATAACCTATAAGAAGTATTGTATTTTCCCCTTTGTTTATAAGCTCCACTGCAACTTTTTGTTCATCGCTTAATTTAAAACCTAAGGTTTCCTCTTTTTTATCTATATATTTATCAAAATCTTTTATGATAGTATTTGGCAGTTTATGCTGCTCTCTTGTTTTAAAGAACTCTATTATTTTTGTCTCTGCATAGAAGTTCATAGCAGGTGAGAAACTATCTTTTTTTGTTTCGTTTATCTGCTCTTTATTTAGTAGATTTAAAAGAGCTTCTTCATAAAGTGTATCTTTGTTTTCAAATCCCAAAGCATCATCAAGCAAGCTGTACAACTGCTCTTTTTTTATAGAGCTGTTTCCGTTTGCTTCACAAAACTCTTTTAAGGTGTAGTTCATACAAGCAGTTACCCTAAAGGTACTCTCTTTACTGATACCAAGATTTAGACCTATCTCATCAGCTCTTTTAAACCCTATCCCTTTTATAGCTGTAAGCATATATGGGTTTTCTTTTATATTTTCTATTAGGTTTGGCACTTCACCGAACTGCTGGTATATTTTGTTTATAAGGTTTGTGGTTACCCCAAACTGTGCTAAAAAAGTCCCAAGTTCACGAAGGTGTTTGAACTTATTCCAAGAGCTTACTATCTGGGTTAGTTTTTTCTCTTTTATCCCTTTGAACTGTAAAAGTTCGGAAGGGCGGTTGTCTAGTATCTCGCAAAGCTCATCTTCATCGTATTTTCTTGTCATATCAAAGGCAAGTTTTTTAGAGATCCCTTTTACTATTTTTGTAAGGAAGAAAAATATCTCAGCCTCTTTTACCTGCAGTGATTCAAAAGCAAACTGAACACCGTATTTTTTATGGGAGTTCCAAACCCCTTTTAGTATTATCTCTTCCCCTACAAGTTTCTCAAGGTCCGTATCAAAATACTGTCCGCATATCTTCTGACCGTTTTCCAGTACTGCTATATGGTAGAAGTTTTCATCATTTTTATATAGAACTTTTTTTAGGGTTCCCGTAAGATTAAAAGGATCTTTAGTATCCATCAGTAAACTTTTTCTTTTTGTGTTTATCTTTTTTGTATCTTGAGTTGTTCTTTAGTTTATGCAGAAGATTTGACTGTTTTAATATATACTGCTTCTCCTCTTCAAAGTCATCACTGTGGTTCTCTAAAGTATCCATAACAGTTTGCGCAAGTTTTTTAAGAGCTACCGGGTATTCGTTGAAAAGATCTATAGAAGTGGCTTTTTTAAGCTCTGCATAGTTTTTCTCTAGGGCTGTTTTATAAAGAACAAGATTAAAATCTTCTTTTTTTAGAAGTGTTACGGTTCTTGTGATAAATTTCTCAAGAACTCTTATATATCTTAAACGGATAGTTTTGTCGTTTGTTTTATTGTATTGCATTATGAGATTATATCTAATAGGTAATTAATATAAACCAAATATTCTAAAATTACATATTAAAAAAAAGTGACTAAAAAATGACTTTCAAAGTTGTCTATAATCATAAATATTATATACTTATTATAAATTTATAATAAGTATAGGTAAAACTTATTCAGGAGGAAAACTATAATGTTGGGAAATTTAAGTATAAAAGCAAAGCTTATAACTTTGGTCGGTGTGTTTTTGGTTACGTTTATTGGTATAAATATATTTATTAATGTAAATTTAAATTCACAAGGTGAGAAATTTAAAAAGATGCAGCAGGTTGTTGATATTAGAGGTCAAGTTGTGGGTTCCTTGACCACAGGTCTTCAGATAACTTCTGCACTTAGAGGTATGTATATAGACCCAAGTGACAAGAAAACCTTGGGAAATCTTGAAAAAGCGGTAGTAAAAATAGGTAAACATATTCAAACTCTTGACTCGGAAAAGATGAGAAAGTTAAGTAAAGGGATGGATAAGTTCAATATCAAGCCACTATACACGGCATATCATAACGATTTACAAAAATTAATAGCTATGATTAAAAATAATAGTTTAACAGATAAAGCTATTATCACACATATTGTAAATGTATGGAGACCTTTTAAAAAATCTTTGAAAAAGTGGAGAGGTGAAAGTAAAAAGAAAGATGAGTTACATGCCAAAATATATAAAGAGGGTAGCCAATCTATTATAACACTTATGATGGTGCTTTCTGTATTAGGATTTGTTTTTATAGCAATTTTATCTTATGTGATTATCACTTCAATTTTGGGTAATATGACTAAAGTTCAAACAGGTATATCATCATTCTTTGATTTCTTAAATAGAAAAACTTCAACGGCACAAAGAATTGCACTTAACACAAATGACGAGTTTGGAAAAATGGCAAAAGATATTGATGAAAATATCTCTGTAATTGAAAGCTCAATAAAAGAGGATAACGCATTTATATCTGATGCTCAAAGTATTATGGCTAGAGTTAAGAACGGTAGACTTTCTGTACATATTGAAGCTAACTCACATAACCCTAATCTAAAAGAGTTAAAAGAAACAATAAATGAAGCACTAGAAGCCCTAAAAGAAAGATTTGTACAAGTAATACCATTTTAAAACATAACTAAATACTAATTATGCTATAATAACTTATGGCAAAAAGAATAAAAATAAACAATCATTATACATTAAAAGAGTGGCAAGAATTAATCCCTAAAAATCAAAAT
>JAYEMD010000038.1:0-5355 GCA_034717895.1 Campylobacterota bacterium
TGAAGACAAGATACTTCAAACAAGGATAATAAACAGGCTTTTTTTTATCACCCAAAATGCTCTTGCGTATTTTGCATACCCATCGATCAATACAAAAAGGTATATCCACTCTTTGGGTACCATGCATCTAAGTGCCCATATATTTAAAAACTCTCTTCTAAACTCCAAAACAAAAGTAAGAGACAAGTTCTTAAAAAAACTAAAAACCTCTATAGAGGTTAGTTTAAAACAGAGTGATATAAGCTTAGGTCAGCTTTCATATTTTAACGATACGGCACTAAATGAATATATGATCTCTTTAAAAATGCAAAAAAGTGAAACTGTATATTTTATAGCACTGCAAGCTATAAGAGTGGCAGGTCTTTTACACGATGTGGGGCACTTCCCTTTTTCCCACCAAGTTGAATATGCTATGCAGAAGATCTATGCAAACTTACAATATAAAAAAGAGCTAAACAAAAAAGAGAAAGAGTTTTTAAATTTTTATGAAAAGACCACCTCCAACAGTGAACATGTACTGCATGAAGCTATAGGGACACAGTTTATAAAGATGCTCTTTGAGTATGAACTTTTAGAAAATGAGGAAGATCATAAACAAAAAGTATATAATAATCTTATCTATAAAATAGTTTTAAATATTTTAAACGATACCAATGACGGTATATTTGATTACGGAGTTCTTCATAGAATAATAGATGGCACGGTAGATGCGGACAGACTTGATTATATAAACAGGGATATGCTGGCAAGCGGTTATATAAGCGGCGGATTGGACTTTAGGCGTATAACAAAGCAGGCTGTTTTAGTGGAAAACAGAAAAAAGTTTCTTATCACCTTTTTTGACGGGGAGCTTATAGATATCGAGCATATGCTTGAGATGAGGTTCAATCTTTATAAAAAAGTGATATTCAATCATAAAATATCTTTAACGGATGCACTGCTGGAAAACGTCATACTGTTCTTGGCTCAAAACTATTTTGAAGATGATAATAGTGAAGATATAAAGCAGACCGATTCCATATCTATGTTGTGGAGGTTTTTAGAAGAAAAAGATAGGCAAAAAGCTTTGGATATAATAAGTCAGCTTGATGAGAACTGGCTTATAACATTGTTTAAAAAAGAGTATTTTAATATAAAGTATAAAAAAGAGCACACCTTTAACGATAAAAAATATATAGTCTCTTTTGAGGAGGTTCTGTTTGGAAAGAAATTTTACACCTCAGTATGGAAAAACCTAAATGACCTTTATAATGAATTGGAATTTGATAAAAATCAAAGGTACAGGTTTCGTGAGAGCTTTGGATATGTAAATAAAAACAGATTCGATAAACTTCAAAAGCTTTTGGAGAGATTTTGTAAAAAATATGAAGATTCCGATGAAGATATATTTTTCACCTATAGGATTGTATCTTTAAATATAGGGATAGATAAAGATTTCTCTTTATACGATGAGATAGATCTTATAAAAATAGATGAGATCTCAACCCTTAGAAAACGGCTGAAAAACTCTATATTGAATACAGTGCCGTTTTACCTCTATTCAAACTCTCCAAAATTAAATGAGAAGATGAAAGATGATATCAAAGAGATACTTCATAATGTGTTTTTATGAGCTATGAGTCAGTTTTGAATACCCTTTTTTGATATATCTTAAAAGGGGAAGTTTATATCTTAAAAACACATACTGCTTTATCAAGTAACCTGTAAAACCTTTTACTTTTACTATACCGTAAAGATCACTGCCGCCTAAGGCAATAAGTGTACCTTCCAGCTTTGGGTCAAAGCCTGGAAGTACGGTATCCCGTGAACTTATAAGAGATATTTTAAAGTTGTCACATTGGAAACTTCCCCTTTTGAAGAACTGTTTTGCATAATATGACATCTCTGAGGCTATCTCAACCCCTGAAAGTCCTGCTCCCACTACTGCGATATGTGTTTTGTCACATTTTTTTGCTTCATCTTCTATTTTGTTGAAAAGCTGTTCTTCAAAGTTTTGTTTACGATCAGATCATAAACTTACGGTTGAAGATTATGATATGTGTGTTTGTCTATCAATGTAATTTTTACATCTTGATACTTTATAAGTTCTCTTAGTGCATATATACCTGAATATCCACCGCCTAAAATAATAATATGTTTCAAAAAATACTACAATTTTTTTGGAATTTTAATAGTGTTTCATTACTTGGCAGTTACATTTTTAGTGTAACTACCAAGTAATAAATGTTTTATACTATACTATTATAAAGGGCACCTCTAAAAATACCTATGTTCATAGCTTAGATGTGCCCTGGAAATTATACTACAAGGTGAAAATAATGTTAGAATCATTAAATAAGCTTATGAAATTTGCAAAAGAGCTAAAACTTCTATATGTTGAGGATGATGAAGCCTCAAGAGTACAGACTTTGGATATATTGAAGATGTTCTTTGATGATATAGTTGTTGCTGTTGACGGGGCTGATGCAATACAGAAGTATGAAAATAATGATGTGAATTTTATTATTACTGATATAAATATGCCTAAAATAAACGGTTTGAAGTTTATAGAGCATGTACGAGAGATAAATAAAGATATACCGGCTTTTATTTTATCTGCACACAGTGATACCTCTTTTTTCCTTGATTCAATAGATCTTGGAGTGGATGGGTATATTATCAAGCCTATAAAGTCAGAACAGTTCATAGACCAGATCAGAAAGAAAGTTTATAAGTTATATCTACAGCAGCAGTTAAAAGAGTACCATGAAAATCTGGAACAAAAAGTAAAAGAGCAGGTTGAAGAGCTAAGAACTAAAGACAAGATGCTTATACAGCAGACAAAGCTAGCAACCATGGGTGAGATGATGGATGTAATTGCACACCAGTGGAAACAGCCTATAAATATAATATCAATGAACTCATCGTTTGTAAAAGAGCTTATGGATGAGGGTATGGAAGTTGATAAAAAGATGATAGACCAATGTTATGATAAGGTTGCATCTCAGATCAACCATATGGTTAAAACTCTTGATGACTTTAGGGAATTTTTCAGACCAAGCCAAAAAGTTGAAACTGTTAATTTAGATCAACTTATACAAAGTGTACTTCTTCTTGTACATGATGATCTTATAAAAAATAACATGTTCGTGGAGGTTGAGATACCTGAAAATTTCACTATAGATGTAAACACGGGAGAGATAAAACATATTTTTATCAATCTACTGAACAATGCAAGGGATGCTTTTCTACAAAACGGTATAAAACCGAGAAATATTAAAATCAAAGCATATAGGAAAGATGAAAATATATATATAGATACTACCGATAATGCAGGGGGTATCCCTGAACATATTATAGAAAACATCTTTGAAGCTAACTTTACCACAAAAGAGAAGTCGGGAGGTACGGGTATGGGACTATATATGTCAAAGTTCATAGCTAAAAAGAATCATGCAAACCTAACAGTAGATAACACAGCTAATGGGGCTTGTTTTAGACTTGTTTTTTAAAGGTCTCATTAGATGAGTATATAGAGCTTTAATTAAATGTTTTTAATTTTGATCCAGCTTTAAATTTAGCTACAGTTGATTCAGCAATTTGAATTTTTTCACCAGTTGATGGATTAACACCACTTCTAGCAGCTCTTTTAGAAGTACTAAATGTCCCAAATCCAATAAATGATACACTATCACCTTTTGATAAAGTTTCTGTAACTGTTTCTAAGATTGTATCAACTGCAACACCTGTATCTTTTTTTGTTAAATCTGCTTTTGAAGCTGCAGCTTCTATAAATTCTGTTTTGTTCATAGGGTAAGTCCATTGTTTATATATTGGTATGATAACCAATTTTATTTATAGAGGAACTAAAGAGTTTAACGTGTTAAATAAATAACAAGACATAAAGCTGTCTAAATAAATGCATATACTTTTTTAAATATTACAAGTTTTTCAAATATGGATGATGTATCTGCATTTTTAAATGCTGGATTTACTACAAACAATGAAGCAGATGAAACACACTTTTTTGTACTAAATGATGGTAGTGAAGCTGCAAACTCTTATATTTATAAATTTACAGATAGTGGTACAAATACTGATATAGATGGTACAGAACTTACTCTAAATCAATATTTTTATTATTGATATATTCTTGCAGTTTATTTAAAGGTAAGTTTAATTTTGTTGCTACTGCTTTTGGGTCAAGATTAAAATCGTTTACCATGATAATAGCATTGTCAAATTTAGTTTGAGAAATACCTTTTTCCAAACCTTTTTCCAAACCTTTTTCCAAACCTTTTTCCAAACCTATCTCATAGCTTGGTAGTTTTTCATAATTTATCTCTCTTAACATTTTTTCTGCCTCCTTCAATGTCTCTTCTAAATTTCTATTTTGTGATAACTGCTCTAAAATAAGCATATATTTTCCTAAGCTATATTTATCATCCTTTGTTAACTCCTCTAGTCTTTTTGTTAAAAACAACAAAACATCAAGTTCATTTTTGCCTTTAAAGTCACATAAGATACTTAAAACCAATGCATCTGGATTGTCAAGTTTGATAAACTCTTCACAGTCAATATTGTGCATATCTATTATATTGTATCTAAAACTCAGATTTATATCTTTTATGTGATCTTTCATAGAAAGCTTAGGTTTTCCTATATAAATAAGATATTGATAAATCGGTATTTTTGAATATCTTGTTTTTATATCAGTGTAGTACCTTAACATTCTTGTACACATAGTCTTATCGTTGGAGTTTTGTATCTCTATATGTAAAATAGATTCAATATCATCTATTTTACATAATACAACAATATCTGCTTCTCTTTTTTCTATAGTCTGTAACTCTTTATCTACAAACTCAAAATCTTCCGAAATTTGTAGTTTCAAGATATATGTTGCTATATCATAAGTGATAGCTTTTATAGTATCTTTTGTAGTTATATCTTTTTTCATAGTACAATATTGTATCATAAATAGACTAAACTAAACTCTATAATTAAAGGGGGATAATACAACATTTTAATCCCAACTGGATGATATAATTTTCTATTGATAATCTTCTAAATCACTATCATTTAAAAATTCATCAATTATTGTTGCATCTTTTATATCTTTAGAGGTGCCCTATATAAACTCTTTTGGTTTTCCTATATAATACCCTTGCGAATAATCTATCCCAAGCTCTTGTACTGCCTTAAAGATCTCTTCACTGCTTACAGATTCAGCTATTGTTTTTGCCCCAATATTTGAAGCAAGTTTTATGATGGAATTTACTATTTTTTTGGACTGTTCATTTTCAAGGATGGTTTCTATAAAGCTTGCATCTATTTTAATAAAGTCAATGTGTATGGTATGTAGATTTAAAATAC
>JAYEMD010000039.1:0-2248 GCA_034717895.1 Campylobacterota bacterium
AAATCTCATTAGTTTTCTAGCCATGATGTTTCTCCTTAAATCTTTTTCTCAAACTCGTCTTGAGTAATTTTTGCTCTCTTACCTTGATGTGCATCTTTAATATCCTGATACATATCACAGTATTCTCTAACTTCAGTGTCATGTTTTAATACACCGATAGGGAATAGGTTCAATTGCTCTTCTTCACTTAACTTGTCATATTTTGACTTAGCCATAGTGATCTTATCGATCCAGTCAAGGTTTTCCATAGCAGAAACCATTTTGTTCTTTCTACCAAGGTTGATGTGACAGTTAGATAAGATATCGAAGAAAGAGAAACCTCTATGTTCAAAACCTTTAACTAAAAGTCTCTCAAGCTTTTTAGGATCAAGTACAGTTTCTCTACCTACAAATGAAGCTCCAGAAGCGATAGCTAACTCACAACCGTCAAAAGTCGGGTCAATATTACCTGCTTTTTGAGTAACAGTCCACATCCCTTGAGGAGTAGTTGGAGATGTTTGAGAGTTTGTAAGACCATAAATAAAGTTATTGATCATAATAAAGTTAATATCTATGTTTCTTCTACATGCGTGAATTGTATGGTTACCACCGATAGCTAGTGCATCACCGTCTCCACCAACACAAATAACGTGCTTGTCCGGGTTCGCTAATTTTACACCGGTTGCATATGCAACAGTTCTACCGTGTGTAGAGTGGATTGTATTAAAGTCAACATAAGAAGAGAATCTTCCTGAACAACCGATACCGGAAACAACACAAACATTATCTTGTGTCCAACCAAGCTTTTCAATTGCTCTAATTGTAGCTTTAAGGATTACTCCGTCACCACATCCCCAACACCATAGTGTCGGCATTTTTTCTAATCTTAAGAATTTATCGTAATTATATGCCATTTTAGAATACCTCCTTAACTTTATTTACAATCTCATGTGGAGCAATAGCTCTACCGTTTACTTTGTATAAACCTTCGATATCTAGTCTACTTGAAGCTCTTTCAACCTCTTCAGTATATTGTCTGATATTTAACTCAACACAAAGAACATTTTTGATTTTATCAGTTAATTCTTTGATTCTTTTTGCAGGTGACGGCCATAAAGTAATTGGTCTAAATAAACCGGCTTTAATACCCTCTTTTCTTAAATCTCTAATAGCTTCTTTTGCAGCAAGAGATACAGAACCGTAAGCAACGATTAATACTTCACCATCTTCACCAGTTAAATCATCACACATAAACTCTTCGTTTAGTTCGATCTCATCTTGATGTGCAACAACTTTATCTTCTAATCTTTGGATCAGTTTTCTACAAGTTTCAATCTCCTCAGTTGGGAAACCGTTTCTATCATGGTGAAGACCCGTAAAGTGGTATCTGTAACCTTGGAACATTGGGTTTAAGGTAGCAGGCTCAGTTGGACCACACTCGTATGGGAAGTACTCTTCCGCAGGACCGTCAAAAGTTTTTCTTGGAACGATTCCGGCTTTAACATCCTCTACTGTTGGAACAACAGCTTTACCGTGCATGTGACCTAAAGTCTCATCAGTTAAAACAATTACAGGCTGCATAAATCTATCAGCTATATTAAATGCTCTTACCACCTCAGTATAACACTCAGATAAGTTACCTGCACATAATGTGATTGATCTATAGTCACCGTGTGACGGGTTAGATGCTTGTTTAATATCACCTTGTGAAACTCTTGTTGGAAGACCGGTTGATGGACCACCTCTCATTACGTTTACACAAACTAAAGGTACTTCTGCCATTTGAGCAAGACCTAAGTTTTCAGCTTTTAAACTCATACCCGGACCTGACGTACCGGTCATAGTTCTAACACCAGACATACCTGCACCGATAACAGCACAAATTGCACCGATCTCGTCTTCCATTTGGATACATGCTCCGCCAGCCTTTGGTAAAAGGTCTGAAATTGTATGCATTACTTCACTTGATGGAGTTAACGGATATCCACCAAAAAACTCACATCCAGCATCAACCGCTGCAATTGCAGAAAGGTCATTACCAGTAGATATTATTTCTCTAGTTGCCATTTATTATTCTCCTTATTTACCGTAATTTTCAGGTAATCTGTAATTATTGTTTCTGATAGCCTCGGCTCTTGCCTTTGACTCATCTGTTAATTTTGCAAATTTATATTCTGATTTTTCTGCTACAAAAATAGCGAAATCTGGACAATGTAATTCACAATCGTTACAACCTATACAATCTTCAGAAGCTATAATTGCTACCATT
>JAYEMD010000039.1:2258-5294 GCA_034717895.1 Campylobacterota bacterium
ACACCCGCTGGACATACGTCTGTACATACATCACAAGCTTTACATCTAACTGTGTCTACCCACACTGGAGTATTCGCTGGAGCTGTCATTACTGCCATATTTTCCCCTTCATTATTCAATTTATTTTAAATTCGAATATATGAAATATCATACATTACTGGGATAATAATATCGTATGTTGTTTGATAGTAGTTTGAATATATCTTTAGTTTTTTATAGGATAGTGCTTTGTGTTACATTTTGAAGCAATATTATTTAAATATCACTTCAACTCTTCTATTTTTTGATCTTCCGTCATCTGTTACATTTGTACTTAAAGGTTTTGATTCACCAAACCAGCTGCTTGATAATCTCTTTTTATCAATATTATGAAGAATAAATATCTTTTGTATAGTCAAAGCTCTTTGTTTAGAAAGTATATTATTATATTTTTCATTTGCAATTGAGTCTGTATGCCCCTCTATTTTTATTTTGTAACCGTAACACTCTTTAGCTATCTCTATTATATCATTTAAAGTATCGGTTTGATTTTTATTTATTTTGAATGATTCTGTATTAAAGTTTATAACTCTTCTTATAATCTGTGTACACCCTTTTCCATCTATACACACTCCGCTTGGTGTATTAGGACACTCATCGTTAATATTGGCAATACCGTCGTTATCATCATCCAGCTGCTCTTTATTTATCTCTTCCGTAACAATATTCTTTTGTTCAGCTTTTATTGTATTTTCCGCACTAAGCAGATTTGATATAATTAATATCATAATTATAAAGTATTTTAACATCTATAACTCCTATGAAAAATAAGTTAATTATATGTATCTACAACTTAAATTTATATTATTTTAGAATAGAACTTATATTATTAACTATTTAAACTATATATTATAAGATGAGAATACAAATTATAAAGTTACTATTTGTAACATACATTTTGTTCTGAAAAATAAAAAAAGGGGCAGATATCATATCTGCCCCTTTTATTTTAAGTAAACTTTTTATTAAGCTAATTAAAATCTCTATTGCTGGATTTGTCTAATTCTAAGGCTTAACTCTTTTAACTGCTCTTCATCCACAGCACTGGGTGCTTGCGTAAGAAGACATTGAGCTTTTTGTGTTTTAGGGAATGCTATTACATCTCTAATAGAATCTGTTCCGGCAAGTAACATTATCATTCTATCAAACCCCATAGCAAATCCACCGTGCGGAGGTGCACCGAATTGTAAAGCATCCAGTAAGAAACCGAATTTCTCTTTTGCTTCCTCTTCACTTATACCCATAAGGTCAAATACCTCATTTTGTATATGCTCTTTATGTATTCTTATAGAACCGCCACCAAGCTCCGTACCGTTTAGTACAAGGTCGTATGCTATAGACTCAATCTCTTCTATATTTTCTTTATTCAGGTCTTTTGGCATAGTAAATGGATGGTGAAGTGCTTTTATTCTACCATCTTCAATTTCAAACATAGGGAAGTCAACTACCCATAAGAACTCATAAGTATCTTGCGGTACTATATCCATTTGATCTGCAAGGAATAGCCTAAATCTACCCATGTAGTCACATACCGTTTTTTTATGACCTGCACCGAAGAATACTACATCACCAACCTCTAGTTCTGTAACTTTTATGATCTCTACAAGATCCTCTTCGCTGAAGAATTTAGTAAGCGGACCTTTTAAACCATCCTCTTTCATTTGGAAGTAACCAAGACCTTTAGCCCCAAACTTTCTTACATAATCCTCAAAACCTTTCATCTGTCTTTTTGAGAAGATATTATCTCCGTTTGGACATTTGATTGCTTTGATTCTATTGTGTGCCGTATCTTTTGCGATCTCTGCAAAGATCTCATTTGTACTTCTTGCAAAAATATCAATAACATCAACCATTGGCATACCAAATCTCATATCAGGTTTGTCTGATCCGTATTTTTCCATAGCCTCCGAGTGTGTCATTCTGCTGAATTTTGTAGGGATATCCTTACCACATGCTGTAAATACATCGTGAATTAGTTTTTCCGCTACCTCTATAACATCCTCTTGATCACAAAAAGACATCTCAACATCTATTTGAGTAAATTCAGGCTGTCTGTCGGCTCTTAAATCTTCATCTCTGAAACATTTGGCAATTTGGAAATATTTATCAAAACCAGATACCATTAAAAGTTGTTTAAACAGTTGTGGAGATTGAGGCAGTGCATAGAACTCACCGTGGTGTACTCTACTTGGTACTAAATAATCTCTTGCACCTTCAGGTGTAGATTTTGTTAAAATAGGAGTTTCAACATCTAAAAATCCCATCTCATTTAACGAGTTTCTTGCAGCAATATTTGCTTTTGATCTAAGACTGAAGATCTCATAAGATTTTTTACTTCTTAACTCTAAGAATCTGTTTCTTAATTTGATCTCTTCATTTACTTTTTCATCATTTAGATCAAAAGGCATAGGCTTAGATTTGTTCTCTATTACAAGTTTATCCAGAACAATCTCGATCTTACCTGTTTTAAGATTAGGGTTTTCAAGACCTTCACCCCTTGCTCTTACTTTACCTGTTGCTATAAGAACAAATTCATCTCTTACACCCTCTGCTATCTCCCAAGCAGACTTATTATCCGCAGGATCGCATACAAGCTGAACAAGACCGTCTTTATCTCTTAAATCTATAAAGATAAGTCCACCGTGGTCTCTTCTGCTGTTTACCCATCCGGCAACAGTAACTGTTTGATCAATGTTTTTCTCTGTTACATCAGTACAATAGTGTGTTCTCAAAATATACCCTTGTTTATGTTTATTATTTCCTTGGATTGTATCCAAAAATAGCTGAATATGATTTTAGAGCAAATATAATTAAATAACTACTTTGTTTTTACCTGTATTTTTAGCTTTGTAAAGTGCTTCATCAGCTCTTTTAAATAAAGTTTCATATTTATCACTAGTATGAAATTGCGATATTCCAAAAGAACAAGTTATTTTCAAATTATCAGTGAAACTGTGATCTTGTATGGTTATTCTTATTTTTTGGGCTACTAACAGT
>JAYEMD010000040.1:0-5262 GCA_034717895.1 Campylobacterota bacterium
AGATTTTGATTTTTAGGGATTAATTCTTGCCACTCTTTTAATGTATAATGATTGTTTATTTTTATTCTTTTTGCCATAAGTTATTATAGCATAATTAGTATTTAGTTATGTTTTAAAATGGTATAAGTTCATTATCTTGATTTATCTCGGCAACCGATTTATCAATAGCACTGTTTACATCTCTTGCCATATCACCAAATTCATCTTTATTGTATAGCTCTATATGTTTAGCTTCGGCAGTTTCACGATTTATAAAAGCAAAAAAGCCGTCAAGACCCATTTTAAATGAGTTTAAAACAGAAGAGATATGTTTCCCTATTATCTGTATAATAGCTATTATAATAACTATTGATATAATAATTAAAGAGACGACAAAATTTATCGTATTTGATGTGGTTTGTCTAAACCTGTCGTTATAGGATGCAACTTTTGTGAGATTTTTATTTTGCCACTTTGAAAGTTCTTTTTTTAACGGTCTCCATTTTGATGTGACTGCTTTATTATCTAAACCTGTAAGAGTCTCATTATTGTTTATTTTTGATATCAATTTGTTTAATTCGTTTTTATGATCATTATATAATCTCTCAATATTTAATTTCTCATATCCTGCTGATATATTTTTACTTGCTTTTAGTTTTTGAAGCAGCTGCTCATATTGACCTACCCCTTTTATAAAATTATTTCTGGCTTTTATATCATCTGGGTCTATAATATATGCCCTCATTGCAGCTGCAACCTGTAAACCTTGCTGGGATGTTTTTAATATATATTGCGATAATGTGTTGATATTGTTTGTATCGTTATAGTTTGTTTCTAAGCTATTTAGACTATTGTAAACGGTTGTTGATAATATCCCCAATGAGATAATAACAAATAGAGTTATCGTATTTATTTTACCTTTTACACTTAAATTATTTAAAAAGTTCATTTTTTTCCTTATAAAATCTATAGGTCAAGTTTAATTAAAAACTTGCCCATTCATCATCATTTTTTTTATTTGACACTATAGGCTCTATCTGAGCTTTTTTTATAGCTGTAGTATTTTTTGATCTTGTTTCTATTGGTTTTATACTTTGAGTGGGTGCCGGTGTTTGCACTTTTTCCATATCTTTAGCTTTTACACTATCTTTCCCTTTAAACTCTTTTTCGTTTGCATTTGATACAACCAATTTTGCAATAGTGTCTGTCTGGACTGCTACATCATGCGTTTGGGAAGCTATCATTGCATTTTGTTGTGTTTGTTGATCTAAGGCATTTACGGCATCATTGATTTGTTCTATACCTTGTAGTTGCTCTTTACTTGCCATCTCTACGTCAGAGATAAGTTCTATGGTTTCAGATATATTTTCATTTAACACCTTATATCCGTTTATCATCTCATCACTTATATGTTTACCGTCGTTTGCTTTTGTCGTGGCATTTTGAACCAGTGTTTTTATCTCACTTGCGGCTTCCGCACTCCTTGAAGCCAAGTTTCTAACCTCTTGGGCAACTACGGCGAAACCTTTTCCCGCTTCCCCTGCGGTAGCTGCTTCAACTGCCGCATTAAGTGAAAGTATATTTGTTTGGAACGCTATTTGGTCTATTACGGATATCGCTTCACTTATAGCATTTACCTCTGCATCTATCTCATTCATGGCCTTTGTGGTTTGGCTGGCTAACTTTTCACCTTTAGAAGCTGAATCTGTAACGGATGAAGCTAGTTGAGACATTTTAACAACGTTCTGTGTGTTGTGAGATATATTACTTGTGATCTCCTCTAAAGCTGCCGCAGTTTCCTCTAAGGCTGCTGCCGCTTCATTTGAGTTTTGGTTTAATATATCTACATTTTTAAGTAATATATCACTGCTTTTACCAAGTGTTAGCCCGTTTGATTTGTTTTCTACCAGCATTGTTGTAATTGAATCACCTAAAAAGTTACTACCGTCCGCCAGTACCTTTAGGTAACCATTTAGACCATCTGTATTGATTTTATTTAAATAGTGATATTTTGAATACTCTTGAAGTATCCTCGTAATATTATCGCTATTTTTTTGTAAAAGTATTGCAAATTGATTTAAAGCATTAATTGCATGATTTACCCTTTCATTTTCACCTTTTAGGAAAATCCTCGCAGAAAAGTCTCCCGCAGACATTTTTTCGGAAAAAGACATGATCTCACCGTAAGCACCTAAGTCATTCTCTAGACCTTCTTTTGTTTTTTCAATATTTACATTTACTGTTTTAGCCATCAAACCGAATTCGTCATTTGATGTTACGGTTAAAGGTTTTATCGTATTTGTTTCCCTGTTTATAAAACTAAAAAATTTATCCAAACCCTCTTGAAAATTTCTAATAGGGGATATAACGATTTTTTGTAATAAAACATTTGTAGTAACAACTAAAAATATCACTAAGATAACTATAATTATCAATGCTATATTTATAAGGTGCGTTGCGTTGTCAACCGAGTTATTAACTATAGATAATGGCTTAGCTAAAAGGGCTATTCCCAGTTTTTTACCTTGGAAATCTTTTATATCAATGTATGTATAAAAATAGTTATCGCTTAAAATATAACCTTTTTTAAATAACTTGTCCATATCTATAATATTTGCGTCTTTTAAGAAATCATTATTTATAAACTTTTGGGATATTATATAGTTTTTAAATATTAAGCTGCTATCTACATCTTTTCTTTTTAGTTTTTCATCCATAAGAAGAAGAAATGCACTTTTTGATTTATCAAATGCTCTGGCAACAGAATTTAATCCCTGCATAAACTCCAATGAACCTAACTGTCTACCCTTATCATCAAGAACACAAGAAATTCCTCTTAAATTCAATCCATAGTTTCCTGCTTCAAACGTAGTTACGGGAGTAGCTGTTCTATTTACATGAACAACACTGGCTCTAAAACCGCTTAGATCATCACCGAATTTATCCAGCTTCCAGTTTCTTACAAATGATCTATTCTCTTTTGTGTGCAGATGTACTTTGATATTTTTAAATTTTGTATTTTTCTTCATTTTAGAAGATACGTCTTGAAGCGATAAGATTGCTAGATTTCGATCATTTGTTTGTAATGATTTGACTATCCTATGATCATTTGCTATTGAGATAGCATTTGTGATACCAATTGCTTTTTTTGCGTTAAGTCTGTTTTGTGCCGAATCAATCAAATCTGATTTTGTAACTTCATATACCTCTAGTGCCGTTTGTTTGGCATAAATATTTAATACTAAATAGGTCGTAACTAAAACAACGGCCGATATTATTATAATCGGATATGTAAACTTTTTATTTATATTCAAATCTTTTAACATAGTTTTACCCTACCTCATAGTTGGATATAGTGCTATTGCATTATCTATATCTTCTTTTGAGGGTTTTACCCTGACTGATATATATTTTATAGAACCGTCACTATTTTGAGATGGATAAACAGTAGCTTTAACCCAATAGTAACCATTGTTTTTTGTTCTATTTATAACCGTGCCGCTCCATTTATCTCCACTCTTAACGGTGTTCCATAAATCATCAAATGCAACCTTGGGCATAAAACTATGTCTTATCATATTATGAGGTTGTCCTAGCAACTCCTCTTTGTTATAACCTGCTATTTTACAAAAATCATTACTGGCAAAAGTTATCATACCTTTTGAATCTGTTTCCGTAACAATCATACTGCCGGTATCCAGCTTCACTTCATTACTACCTAAATTTATTGACATTTGCTTGCTCTCCTTGTATATTTTAATGAAACTATACAATTAGATTGTCGCTGAATTATCACAATTTATACAAAACTTACAAAATCTCCTACTATTATATTATCAGGACGGCTTGAGAACAGCTAGGAGATATTGGCGATCCCCATAAACTGTATAAATTTTTGAAGGTGGGTTTTTGATAAATCATTTTTCATATCTTCACACATAATCTTAAAAGCATCATAGGTGCTCAATCTGTTTTTATATGATCTTTTTGTATTTAAGGCATTAAATACATCGCAAATGGATATAATCTTGGCTAATTCACTTATCTGGTCATCTTTTAAGCCATATGGATACCCTTTACCGTTGCATTTTTCATGATGCTGCTCAATTGCTATCAATAACCTTTCATCTTTTTCCCCTAGACTTTTTAAGATATCGGCACTTAAAGTAGGATGTGTTTTTATTATTTCAAACTCTTCTTTAGTCAAGCGTCCCTTTTTCTTTATAATTTTATTATCTATCTTTTTTTTACCTAGGTCATGTAACATAGCGGCTTTTCCTAAAACTGATATATCAGCTTTATTAAGATTTAAATATGTACCAAACCCGATGCAATATACGGCAACATCAATACTATGGGTATATGTATAATAATCATAGGAACTAACTTTAAGTATTGAGCATACCGCTTTCTCTTCACTTAATATAAATTTGATCGTATTATCTACAATTGAGTCAACTTTAAGAAGATTTTCCGGACTTTCCTCTTTTTCAAATAGATCATTCATAGTACTGGATGTCATCTCTTTTAATAGGGACGCTTTTGCATCAACAGGTATATTATCATTATATATTAAATCTTCAATATGTTTTTGAATATAGTCATGATATACTTCCAAATCATCCGACTTTATAAAAAAATCCGAAACTACTCGATCCTTAAAAAGAGTATGTTCACTATTTCTAAACCTCTCATTCTTTTTAACTAATATAAGAAATATATTTTCTTCAACTTTTCTATAAATAGTAAAAGGATAAGCAACATTATCTTCTACTAACTCTTTTATTATTGGATTAAAAACAAAGCTTGTTTTCTCTATAACAGACATATAAATCCCCTTGAATGTTAATTAAGTTTTTATTATGATAAAATCATACAGTATAAATATCGTTGAATTATCGCATTTATAAAAAAGATTCGTTAAAAATTAAATATATGTTAAAGATTATTATAATTGTAGGTATGTTTGTTTCACTTATCTCTTTTTAGGCTATTCTTTGTTTTGCTGTTCCCTTAGCTTATCTTTTTTGCTTTTTCTTTTCCCTTTTACGGGAGCGTGACCTTTTTTATTTGATATTGGTGTTCCCGTAAACTCAAAACCCTCTATCTGCTCTTTTTTTAGAGTGATTTGTGATCGTTTCTCTATAAGTTTAAAGTGTTCAAAGTTCTCTAAAGTTATAAATGAGATAGCATCGCCGCTTTTACCTGCTCGGGCTGTTCTACCTATACGATGAATATAGTCGTTTGGTGATCTGGGAAGATCGTAGTTTATAACGCACTCTA
>JAYEMD010000041.1:0-22530 GCA_034717895.1 Campylobacterota bacterium
GGCTGTTAGTGACACAATTTCCAAACTATTAAAAAATCTTATAAAATTTAAATATATGTAATTTATAATATGTTATCATTATGTATTGATATTGTTAGCTTTATTGCACAGTTTACTGCGCAGTTTTGTTAAAATTAAATACTTATTGCACATTTTTTTAAGGTCTATTTAATTTGTAAATATACTATTCTGATCCAATGTTTGAATCAGTGCAAGACATGGTGTCTTTACTATATGAATTTTACTATTTAAGCTAAGAAACCCAAAGGAACTGCATACATATTCTCATCAACTTTTAAAACTTGTTCCCCATTATATAAAACGATTCCTTTGTCAAATTCTTTTGGAATCTGGGATTGAAGATGGTATATATGTTTAAAATCATCTTTTGAGACACTTTTGCTAGATTTTATCTCAACGGCTACAATTTTAGAAGAAAATTCTAAAATAAAATCTATCTCTTTCTTATCACTTGTTCTATAGTAAAAAATTTCTGCATTTTTTGTAGCATATGTTTTTGCTTTTATTAATTCATCATATACAAATGTTTCTAAAATATCACCTTTGTAGTGAGAAGATTCAAATTCTTCTTTTGAAGTTATTTGTAAAAGATATGATAACACGCCTGTATCGGTTGCATATATTTTAGGTGTTTTTATCACACGCTTTAGCTCATTTTTGAAAAATGGTTTTAGTTTTTGAATTTGATAAGTATGTTCAAGTACATTAAAATAAATATCAAATGTTCTATTATCAAGTCCACATTCATTTTGAAGATTGCTTTTATTGAACAGATTACCGCTTCGTAGCATCACTAATCTATACATAGTAATAAATTTATCGATATTTCTTATATTGGCTAACTCTTTTGCATCTGATTCAATATATGTTCTTATATATGAACTGAACCAAAGGTATTTAGCCTTTGTATTATCAATTTTTAATATTTCAGGATAACCGCCGTCTATAATGTTCTCAACTATCGATGAGTTATCATACTTTTTCAATACGTGACTATTTAAATCGCCGCTTAATATATCAATAATATTATCAGTTTTACTTTTTTTTTCTTTTAGGCTTAACGGGTATAGTTCAACTATAGCGATTCGACCTGCTAAAGAATCAGATATATCTTTAAATCCTTGAAGTGAAGCAGAACCTGTTAATATAAACTGCCCGTTAATTCTATCTTTATCGATAAACTCTTTAATAGTTATCATCAAACTAGGTAGTCTTTGAACCTCATCAATTATTACTGGTTTATCAAGATTTTCTATAAAACCTTTAGGATCATTTTTTGCCATTTCATACATATTAATATCATCAAGAGTTATATAGTTGTTTATATCTAAATGAAGTGCAAGAGTTGATTTTCCAACCTGTCTAGCTCCGCTTATAAGTAATACTGGAAAATATTTCATGTAATCTTTTAAGTCACTCATTATAGTTCTATTAATATATTTCATTCTAAATCCTTAAATATTTAGTAGTATAATACTAAAAATTACATAAGTATAATATTAATATCAAATCTTCTCTTTGAGCTTTGTCTTTTAGATTTTTTGTTTTTATCACTTCCCCGCCACTAAAAAGATCAGCTTGTTTTATCTCTACAACTAATAAGTTTATTAGCTCTTTATCTTCACTAAACTCATCTATCATAAGGTCACTGTCTATACATTTGTTGTGAAGAGTTTTATATTTTTCAACTCTACCAAACAACATAGCCATATTTTGTCTAAACATCATTCTAATAGATAAAACCAAACATCCAAAGTGGAATCTTATTGCCACTTCCAACTTCTATATCATCTGCTACTATAAAGCTGTTTGGTATATCTTTGATCTGTTTGTATGTTTTGTTTTTACCGCCTACTTCTACTGTGTAGTTATCATCTACTGTAAAGTCACCTTTTGTAGATATAGCTATATCTTTTTCATTAAACATACTCATAAAAAACACTTCTCTAATAGTACCTATCTCGCTCTTCTCACAGTAGCTATAGTGTAGATTTGTATTAGCTAGGTAGATTTTGTCTGGTTTTAAAAAGATATTATCCCCTTTTGTTTTTGCTCGTAAAAGATTGAGTATCTTTCCTCTTTTTAGGTATTCTAAGTATTTGTATAGAGTTTGATAGTCACTAATGCCAATCTTTGTTGATAGTTCTTTTATATTTACTTTAAAAGGTTTGGACTGACATACTAAGCGGATAAGCTTTTTTAGATTGATAATCTTGTCGTACTCTATAGGAAATATTGAGGGGATATCTACTTCTATCACTGCATTTACAGTCTCTTGTAGTCTTAAAAGGCAGCTATCTTCATTTTCAAAATAAAATGGATAGTACCCTGATTTTAGGTACTCTTTGAAAAACTCAAATGGTTTAAACATTTCATTTAGTTCATAAGCTATATCCATATGATTATGAAATATCTCATCTTTTGTAAATATTGGTAGCTTTATATCTTTTTTTAGCTCAATAAACTCTCTAAAAGACAAGCCTTTCATATGATATAACAATGCTCTTCTACTCAAGTCACCCTTGGAATGATCTAATTTTAAAGCACTACTACCACTAAATATCACTTTAAGATCAAGCATATCGTATATCTTTTTTAGCTCAATCTCAAAGTTTTTGTACTTGTGTATCTCATCTATGATAAGAAGTTCACCACCTTCTTTTGCAAACTCATAGGATATATCAAAAAGTGAGTCTATATCTACAGCATCAGCACTAAAGTATAGCTTTTTTGAAAGTGGTAGATTGTTTTGCTTTAGGTATTGAAGCAAAAAGGTTGTTTTTCCTACCCCTCTTGCTCCAACTATACCTATAAGTTTTTGATCAAAGTCTACAACATCATGGATATATCTTTTATAGTTTGTTTTTAATACTCTTAGATAGTTAAGTTGGTAAGCTTTAAGATTTTGTAACATTTTTATCCTTTTATTGTCTAAACTATACTATTATATCTAAAAAATATGGTTCTGACCATAAAAATTAAACTATACTTTCACTATCAAGGTCATCATCTGTACATCTATTATGAACGATATTGTATTTTTCTAAGTCTATCTTTTCACTACAAGTTCTAAATTCTAGCTTCCAAGACTTATTTTGTTCATATAGTTTTTAGAAAGTAGTTGTGTATCTGATCTCCTATATATTTGACTCTTTTTGATAACTCTTGAAAAGTTTTTATACGACTATCTACTGATGACACTTTTGCTTCATATTTCTCTTTATCGTAGTCATTAAGTGAGTATTGACAGTAATAGTTTGGTAAGTTTTGATCAAACCAGTCAAGATACTTCATCATTGGTCGTGGATTTTTAGTCTAAAACACTACACATCTTGTATTTTTAGAGGTGCCCTTTATAGTAAAAACAGATATAATGATATGAGACAATAAAAAAGGTTGTTATATGGTTAGAATACTTTTACTTCTAATGTTTTGTTTGAATCCTCTTTTTAGTAAGCATCTTCAAACTATTTTTTCTTACAGTACTCCGCCGTATGTATTTAAAGACGGAAGCGGGATAGTTTATACAATAACAAAAGAAGCCCTCCAACAAAAAAAACATACCGTAAAACCGATTTTTGTAAATATAGGAAGAGGTTTTGAGATGTTCAAAAATGGACAAGCCGACGCAACCTCTATTATAAAAAAGAATTCAGGACTTAAAGCTTACTACAGTGATTACTTTATGCAGTACCATAATGCTGCATTTACATTAAAAACAAACAAGCTGTCCATAAACAAAATGGAAGATCTTGGAAACTATTATGTTACAGCTTTTCAAAATGCCCATAAATACTTGGGGGATAAGTTCAATAATGCCGTAAATAAACAAGATAAAAAATATACCGAATTGGCAGATCAAAAACAGCAAGTTCATATGCTTTTAAAAGGTAGAACACAGGTTGCGGTAATGGACAGACATATCTTCAAGTTTTACATGAACATGCTTATTAAAGAGAAGAAAGTCCCTAAAGATATTGAGTTTACAGTTCATGAACTTTTCACACCTACAAAATACAGAACGGCATTTAAAGACCCGAAAATCAGAGATGATTTTAATAAAGGTTTGAAACTCCTAAAGAAAAGCGGCAGATATGATGAGATTTATGAATATTACAGTCAAAAATATTTTAAGGTAAATAAATAATATGATTAAATACTCAAGTCTATCCTATCAGCTTTTAAGATCAATACTTGTTATATATTTTATAATAACGTTGATCATCACTTTGATACATTTTATTATTGAATTTAACTACACAAAAACAAATATAAATCAAGAATTAAAAACAATTACGGAAACATTCAAGCCCCCTTTATCGGAAGCTATGTGGGAACTTGATACGGATCAAGTTGTCAATATAAGTAAAGGGATATATAATATACCTTTAATTTACGGTATTGAGATCCATGATCACTCATACAAAACTATCTCTAAAATACTGGATACAAACTTATCTCAAGAAGATATGGAAGATCAAAAGCTTATATATACTTTTGAGATATCATATAGATTCAATAATAAAGATAATCACTTAGGGGAAGTTACCCTTTACTCTTCAAATAAAGCTGTATTTGACAGAGTTAAAGTTGGTTTTTCTATGATATTTCTCAATGCAATGATAAAAAGTACCCTTTTACTTATATTGTTTATAATTGCTTTTAACAGGTACCTGAAAACACCTTTGGAGAGCTTAACAAAAACTATCTCAAATATGCAATGGAGTGATCCAAAAAATAGAAATATTAATATTAAATTTCATGATCAAAACGAGTTAACTATACTTCAGGACAATTTTAATGAACTGCTGGAAAAGATCTCTAAAACAGAATTTGACAGAATAGAGACCATCAAAAAATTAAACTCTGAACTTGAGGAAAAAGTCAAACAAAGAACACATGAACTTCAAGAGGAAAAAGACAAATTTGAAGCTATATATAAAACCTCAAAAGACGGTATTGCACTGCTTGATATAAACAGTACAAAATTTTTAGATGCAAACCCTGCATATAGTGAGATCACCGGGTATACAAAAGCTGAGCTTCTTAACACAAGCTGTTTGGAACTTAGTATTGAGGAGGATAAAGAGAGAAGCCGTGAAGCTATTGAAGAAGTAAAAAAGCAAGGATTTGTAAAAGACTTTACAAAAACATGTATTTCTAAAAACGGTGATCATATAATTACTAGTATGTCAATAGCTCTTATGAATGATAAAAAGAGAATCCTTGTAAGCGTTAAAGATATAACCAAACAAAAAGAACTTGAATATAATATTATAAAACAAAAAGAGGAAGCAGAATTTGCTACAAAACTAAAAAGTGTATTTTTAGCTAATATGTCCCACGAAATAAGAACACCTATGCACGGGATACTGGGTATGTCTCATCTTGCTTTAGAATCAAGAGATACCCTTAAACAAAAAGAGTATATAACAAAGATTGATAAAAGTGCAAAAAATCTTCTTTCTATCTTAAATGATATACTAGATTTCTCAAAAATCGAAGCGGGAAAACTTTCCATAGAAAAAATTAATTTTGATCTAAATAGTGTTATTAGTTATATTAAAAATATAGTTGAACTTAAAGCTTATGAAAAAGATCTAAAATTTTATATATTTTACAACAGTGAACAAAATAACATATACTACGGTGATCCCGTAAGAATAGGTCAAATACTTGTCAACCTTGTAAATAATGCTATAAAATTTACCCATAAAGGTTCTATAGAGGTACACATAGAGGATCTACCGAATAATATAGTTAGATTCACGGTAAAAGATACAGGTATAGGTATCACAAAAGAGAATCAAGAAAAACTATTTGAATCATTTTCTCAAGCCGACGGTAGTACCACAAGAAAATACGGAGGTACAGGACTTGGTTTGTCTATATCAAAACAGTTAGTTGAATTGATGGATGGAACAATTAAAATAAACAGTACCCCAAATAAAGGAAGTGAATTTTCTTTTGATATATCACTTCCAAAAGGATCAAAGGAAAATATCTTTGATGATAAAAGTTCATTAAAAACACTTCAAAGCAGTATAAGTTCAATTAAAGAATCCAATATACTTCTAGTTGAAGACAACAGTACAAATCAAGAGATAATACACTCTTTATTGGAAACTTCAAATATCAAGATTGATGATGCCTACGACGGTGTAATGGCACTGCAGATCTATCAATCAAATCCATATAAATATGATCTTATTATCATGGATATACAGATGCCTCTAATGGATGGATATGAAGCCACAAGAGAGATTCGTAAACTAAATAAAAAAATACCCATAATTGCATTAAGTGCAAATGCCCTCTCAAGTGAAAAAGAAGCATCTATTGATGCAGGGATGAATGAGCACCTTAATAAACCCGTAAATATAGAACAACTGTACACTATGCTTCTTAAATATCTCCCTATAGAGTATGATCTATCTTCCCAAGAAAAAAGAGATGATTCAGCTTTTAAAAATATAGACAAAAACAAAGGCTTACAACATATGGGAGGAAACGAAGAGCTTTACAATAAGATATTATCAAATTTTTACAATAACTACAAAGAGCTTAACCTTAACGAGATTGATGAAAATGAACTTAAAATCACAATACACACACTAAAAGGTTTAAGCGGTAATATCGGTGCCCAAATATTATATCAAAGGGCACTGGAGTGGGAAACAAATTTTAATGATAATAGTATTGAGAAACTACAAAATCAACTTAATATCGTATGTGAAGAGATAAAAAACAGCCAAGAAGATCAAAACTCTGTTTTTGGTAAAAAAACTATAGATATAGAAGAGACTAAAGAACTTTTTTCAAAATTAAAAGAAGCAGTAGAGTCAAAAAGACCAAAAAGGATAAATGAAGTTATAGAAGAACTTCAAAACTATGATTTAAACGAGAAAGGTAAGATACTATTTAATCATATCAATTCTCTAGTAAAAAGATACAAATTCAATGAAGCAAATAAGATCCTAGAGGAAAATAACCTCTAGATCTTAAACTCCATCTCAACCTCTTTTGCTTTTTCAATACCTACCATAGTAAAACCGTCATCTGTTATATAGTTTAAAGCTTTTAAGTTCTTTAAATATTGTTTACCCACTTTTCGTGTGAAAACTCTTGTATCTTCCATAATACTCAAAACGTCATTAAAGGTTTCATCATCTTGTTTTTTGTACAAAGCAAGTAGAAGTACACGCTGTTCTATATTATCCATATTTAATTCTTCGCTCATAAAAACACCCTCTTATAGTAATAAGATACTGCAAAAAAACTGCAGCCTAAAATTATCGTAATTATATCAAGACCGGCTAAGGATGCCATTAAACCGATAAATAAAGTTGTCATCACATTAGCAAGCATAAATACTGACTCATTGTATGCAAGTACCCTTCCTAGATATGCAGGATCAACATTTTCCTGAAGCATTGCGTAGGTATATGACCAGATAGTCGTTGTAAAGAATCCGGTCATAAACATCCCAATAAGACCAAAATAAAAATCTTTTTGTACAAACGCCCAAAAGATTATACTAAGTCCCTGAAAAATAAAAATATAAAATAACCTCTCTTTTGTTATCCAGTTACTTATAAATAAAGGACCTATCATTAAAGAAAAGGCTCTTACTGCATTAGTCATACCTATTGCCAAAGGGACAGATATTACATACCTATACTCATAATCAGCAAGTAGTGTTACCAAAGCATCAAAAACGGTAAGTCCTACGGAAGCGTGTAAAAATATATAATGTAAAAGGTGTTTATTGTTTTTAAGATAAACTATACCGCTTTTTATAGACTCAAAAATATTATCTACAGGCTTTTGTGTCTTTAGTCTAAAATCTATTTGACTTAATATAATTAAAGCCATCAAGAAAAAAGCACCGTCTATTAAAAAAGAGACCTTTACTCCGTAGAGATTAACGATAATCCCCCCAAACGCCATACCTGCGGTAAAAGTAAAGGACCATATTATTGAGTGCAGTTCATTTGCTTTTACCAGTGCTTCACCGTTTAATAGTTTTGGTAAAAGACTCATCTCTGCGGTGAAAAACATAGAAGCACTTCCCATTCTTATAAACAACAATATCAATAAAAGCCAAACATCATCCAAAGATGTGATCATTATAAAAGAAAGTGTCATAGTAAGCTCTACACTCAACAATACAGCCATTAAAGGTTTTACGTTAAACCTGTCGACTATTGTACCGTTAAAAGGTGCAAGAATAACACCGGGAAGCATATGCATAGCCGTAACCAAAGATATAAGAAAAGCACTTGCACCAAAATCAACAAGCATACTGTATATGGCAACATTTGAAAACCATGCACCAAAATATGCAATAAATTGTACTAATGATAACTGACGTACAACCCTGTGTGTACTTAAAAGCTCCCTATATGTCAAAGCAACTGTTATTTTATTTAAATTCTATTTTAACTAATCTGGAAAATCTTTTAGGACTTGGTACTACTATCTCACACTTATAAGATGATAGATGTTTTGAATCTGCAACGGTATACAGCTTATTTATTTTAAGATCTGTTTTAACTCCGTCAAGATAGATAGTTTTCTCTTTTATAGTTTGTGCATCTTTAACAGGGATAAATATCTCAAGTTTACCTTTTGAAGTATTCATTGCAGTATACAAAACAGACCCTGGATTTACATAGTCCCCCACCTCAACTGCAATATTGTAAATATATTTATCTTTTTCCTCTAAAATCTTCTTTTTTATAGTATCTTTTAATGTCTCTATTTTTGTAGTAAGATCACTTATTGAAGATTCTATATTTAATATCTTTATTTTTTGATTGTCTTTGTCAAACTTTGATTTTGAAGATATTTTTTTAAAACTTTCCAAAACACCCTTTTCAATCTCTAAAACTGCATTTAAGCTTTTAAGTTTTATATTTGACTGCTTTAAATCTATTTGATTTACTTTAGAATCGATCCTTACTATAACAGCGTTAGAAACATTTTTTGCTTCAGAGGAGCTGTTTACGTCTACTATCTTACCGTTTACGGATGACTTTACATTGTATACTTGAACAGGCTGAAGCTTTGCATAGTACTCACTGGAAAACAAAGCAGAACTTAATAATAACATAACAACCAGTTTTTTCATTTTTTACCTTTAATATTATCTATATTTAATTGACTAAATATATCATCATTTATCTTTATATCTAGTTTAATTGCATCTTTTTTATTATCTACAAAAAAACCATCATACCAAATATCATTATAAAGCAGTTTTACCTGCTTCATAGATAATATATTATTTTCATATGAAAATGCCACTTTTACTTTTAATGTACGATAGTTATCGATCACCTCATTATAAATCTCTTTGGGGATATTAATAAGAAGTTCTTTTTCTATATTATAATTAAATCCGTAAATATCCTTACTGTATAACAAAGCAAATAACTTTCCGTCACTTGTTCTAAGATTTTTTACAGCGGGCTGACCATAAAAGATCTTATAGGATTTATTGATAGATGAATGAAGCAGAGGAAGCAAATTTTCTTTCTTTTGATAATGTTTTTTTAAGGTATTTACCCTCCCTTTATAATAAGCAATCTCACCTGCAAACTTTTCATCAATCTCCTCTTGCTCTTTTTGACGTGCTTGTTTTATATTTTTAAATCTATGTATATAGTTATAATATAACTCATAATCCAAAGGCTTTATTATAGAATCATCAGCAAGCTTTTCTTTTACGGGAACAGCCGGAAACTGCTGTTGTATCTGTTCAGATATAAAATGATTTATCATAATTTCTAATTTTTCCTCAATACTCAAACTATCATAAGGGCTTATAACCGCAAAAAGATTTAACTGCAGCAAAAGAATAAAAAGTAGTTTTTTTAATATCATTTTTTAAACCTTGACCTTACACACCTTACATAACAGTCATAATCTTTACTGTCTTTAAACACGGCACCGGTTTTAAAACCAATATACCAGGCATAGTTTTTATTACTCATATCTTGTGAATTTGACCAGTAACTTGTAGGTTCAACATACTTAAACTCTTTAAATATTGCAGGATTTGCACGTTTTATATTCACTATTCTTAACAACTCTTTAATACTTGGAAGCTTCCAATCCGTATAGCCGTTTAAAGTCAATTCGTTACAATACTCTTTTGCAAGACTCCAGCTGGATTTATATTCAATCACCTCAATATTATCCTGCCACATTATATTTCTTGTAAGATCAATTACAACATTTTCACTTTTTGTAAAATTTGAGCTGCCGTACAAACTTATAGATAATATGAGATATAAAAAATATTTCATTAAAACTCTCCCGGGTTTTGGGACATTGTTCTTACACATCGTACATTGTATTTTATATCTTTTAATGCAGCGCCTGTTTCACCGTATTTAAAATCAATATACCAGTTTGCACTTACGTCGTCTATTACCATGCTAGAGGTCCAATATCTATCAGATACCGCATAATATATACCGTCAACTTTTGCAGGGTTTACTCTAAAATAATTTATCAATGCTAAAAGCTCCTCGTAACTTGGAAGCCTCCAATCTTTTTTTGTAGCTAACTTTAAATTTTTACAATACATTATAGCTTCTATGGTATTGAACTTTAATGTTTCCGTTTCTTTATTATCCTGCCACATAAGACCACTGCTTACAAATGTTACCTTTTCATATTTTTTTAGTTTCTCATCACGCATTTTATTAAGCTTCTTATAATAATCATCTACACGCTTTGGGTATTTTATCTGAACATATTTTTTTATAAGACTATTTATATCTTTTTTACTCATACCTATTTTTTCGGTATCTCCCCAATAGTAATACTCAGCTTGTAAAGAGGAGATAAAAAAGAACAATGAAAAGATAATTATATTTTTAGATCTAATTTTTTATCCTTTACTATTTCTATGATCTGTTTTTTTATCTGTTTTAGCTCTAGCTCTTGACTACTCTTTTCAAGATCAAAGATAATTTTATCCAAATGCTTATCAATGTTTATATAAACAACGATAAGTTTCAATAACTGCTCTTTGTTTTTTGTATTTTTTATCAGCTTTTCAAATGATGTTTCATCTCTTGTTACTCTTTTGTTTTTAAATAACAGATAAATAAAAGTAATTGCCAAAGCACTTACAAAGCCCAAAATAAAATAAACAATTTTTTGCTTATCTGTAGTTTCTATAACCTTTGTTACAGTTTTCAGGTCACTTTTTACAGCTATTGATCTATTCTCTTGTGCCGTTTGTAATTTTGATACTTTTTTTGCTCTGTTTTTCACTTTAATATGATATTCTTTAGTTTTTATTCTTTTAACACTATTTGATCTTTTGTCAAAAAACTCAATATCTATACTTGGGATAACAAAATCATTTTGAGCTACTATTGAGTAAGTCTTTGAGTATCTACCGCCATACAGATTATTCTTTATATCAAACTCTTTTTTTGCAGGATTGTCGTATATTGTTGTATTTGGTATCTTTAACAAAGGATCATCTATATCATCTATATTTCCTCTTCCATCTATGGTAAGTTTAAAAGATACCGCTTCATTTTGATCTACACTGTTTTTATCTATCCGTGAACTGATCTTAAAATCACCTATTAAGTTTATATTCCCAGGAAGAGGCTTAACCTCCAACTCAAGCTTGTTAGAATATACGGAGGTGCTTTTTGTCGTAAGGGTGTTGAAAAAACCATATCCACCCGGGTACCTCTCATCAGGTGTTATTAGATCTATTTTTAAAGGCTCTATAAAAAGCTTCCCGCTTTTTTGAGGGAATATAATATAACTTAGCTCTTGTTCTATATAATCACCTTGTTGTTTTTGATTATCGGTACTTTTCAACTCTTTTACCCAAAAGTTCGTAAAATTCGGCTGATAAAATTTAAGATCAACTATCTTTAGATCCTTGTGATATTTAAAGTTTATAGTAAACCTAACCTGTTCTGCCACATGGATATCTTTTTTATCTATTTTTATATCCAGTGAATATAACTTTGATACTGTTTTTTTAAGATCTTTTGCATAAATTGTTTTTGGTTTTGTAGCTTCAAATTTACCGCTTACTTTTATCTTTATAGCCGGTATTGTGATAGTATCTTCAGGTCTTATAATAAAGTTCTTTGTAATTGTTTGGCTTCTTTGTCCGTTTATTATACTGGTACTTGTAGAGAGTCCTGCACTTTGAACAATAATATCCCCTATTTTATCAATATTTGGAAACTCAATTTCTGACCCTGAAGCGGTTATACTAAATACTATCTGATCACCTTTATAAAATTCATTTGGTGCATTTAACTTAACGTTTCCGTACAACACTAAAGGGAGTATCAACAAAAAGAGCAGTTTTAATATTTTATTACCAAGGCTGGTGTTCATCACTGTTTCCTTTTTTTGTGTTTACTTTTTGCAAGAATATCGGCGTTTTTTTATTTTCAAGTATCTTCATCCACTTTTTTTCCTCAATATCAGATATGGGTTCTTTTTTATATGCTTTTTTATCTTTAGAATCTTTTGATTTACTATTTTTTTGTTGATTTTCATCATCATCTTGTTTATCACTCTTTTTATTGCTTTTATCCTCTTTGTTTTTATCCCCTTTTTTTTCCTTCTCTTTACTCTTTTGTTCTTTCTTTTTTGAATCTTTATCTTTATTGTTTTGTTCCTTGTTTTTCTTTTTGTTTTGTTTTTCAAGCTCTTTTTTTACTCTTTTAAGATTTTGTATAGTATCTTTATCCTCTTTTATCTTTAAGGCTTTTTCATAAGACTCTTTAGCTTTTTGAAGATCTTGGCTTTTTACATAACTGTTTCCAAGATTATGAAAGGTTTTAAAATTAAGCATATCATCACCGCTTCTTATCTTTGAATAACTCTCTACAGCCTCTTTGTATTTCCCGCTTTTGTAAAGTGCATTTGCTTTATTGTACAGGCTTTGCGGTGTCTGTTTTATTTTAGAGTACTCCTTGGCTGCTTTGTCAAACTGTTTATTTTCATAATATTTATTGCCGCTCTCTATTGACCTAAAATCAAATAGTTCAGCTTTTGTATCTGAGGTGTAAAACAATAACGGCAGCAACAATAAAGATAAGTTTTTATCTTTTAAAGTTCTTATTTTAGGTAGTGAACTTAAAGATATAAACAATAAAAACACCCCAAGTGCCAAGGGGTAATAAAAAAGTTCCGTATATGTTTTTATTTTTTGTGTTTGAAGCTGTTCTTTTTTTGAAGTTGAATTTATATTTTCAAGAATTGCATTTATATCACTGCTATCCAAGGTATAATCAATATAACCTCCACCTGTATTTATACTAAGTTCTTTTATAAATTCATTTAGTTTTACGGTTACGATATTTCCATTATTATCTGTCATATAACCTTTTCCCTGCGGTATTGCAGAGCCTTTTTTAGTTGCGATCCCTATAGTGTATACGGTTATATTATTTTGTTTGGCAAACTCTATCTCATCGCCGTAATCATCTTTATTTCCACCGTCACTTAAAATGATCAAATTTTTTGCACCAAAATCTTTTAACATATAACTTACAGCTTCAAGAACCGCGGATATATTTGAACCGTTTGCAAAATCAAGCTTTGTATCAAGATTGTCAACTATATATCGCAAAGATACAAAATCTTCCGTAACGGGACTTAGGATAAAAGAATCTTTTGCAAAAAGAACTATCCCTATTGTTGAGTTCCTTGCCAGATCCAAAACTGCCTGAAGTTTCTTTTTTGCAAGTTCTATACGATTTGGATAGATATCCTCTGCCTGCATCGATTTTGATACATCAAGGGCTACCACTACGGGTATAAGGTTTTGTTTTAGGTTTTGTTCTTTTTCATTTATAACAGGTCGTGATAATGAGATAACAAAAAGTACCAATACCAAAAAATAGAGTATATTTCTTGTTGTTTTTGCCATTGACTTATTATTTACAGTGAGCTTATCAAGTATATTTTTTGAAAAATGAAGTTGTATATTTTCTTTATTGCTTACTATTAATATCATCAAAAGAAGCAAAGGGAGAAGTAAGAAATAAAATACATTAGGATTTAAAAACTGCATTAAAAAACTTCCTTTTTATTTTTAAAGTATACAAAAAGTAAAAAAGTAAAAAAACTGATATATAACGGGTAGAAAAAAAGATACTCTTTTAGTACCACTTTATTTTGATCTATTTTTGATCTTTCAAGTTTATCTATAGTTTCATATATGGTTTCCAACTCATCTTTACTCTTTGCCGCAAAACTTCTACCACCGTTGGCAGCTGCTAATTTATTCAATACAAAATTGTTTCTTGAAGCTATAGAGATTGTATATAGTTTTATATTGTATTTTTTTATCATCTTCTCTACCACATCAAGAGGTATGGAACTAGCAGTATCCTCACCGTCTGTTAAAAGTATTATTATCTTAGATTTTGTAACTCTTTGTTTTAGTATATTTACGGCAGTTGCCACAGAATCTATAAGAGCAGTTTTTTCACCCACTATTGCAATACCCAGACCTTGAAGTATCTTTTTTTGTGCATTTTTATCATAGCTTAAAGGTGATGCGGTCATAACACTAGATCCAAATACCACCAACCCTATATTATCATTTATCCTTTTAGATATAAAATCATCCACAATATCTTTTGTTACATCCCATCTGTTTTGATCTAAATTTTGCTTATTGAATCCTATCTGTCTCATAGAACCGCTCGTATCTAAAGAAAGCACCATATCTATACCATCTTTTTTATTGTTTATTACATTTAACTCTTTAATGGGTGAGGATAAAGCGATTATAGAAAATATTATTGTGCACCACTTCAAAAAAGATACTACTGAACTGTTTATTGTTGAACTTTGTGCAAATATTTCAATATGGGGTACATAATAGGATATTGTTTTTGGTTTACAAAATCTACTGCAAAAAACAAAAAACAAAATCAAAAGCAAAACAAAGGGATACTCAAAAGAGATCCCCTTTAAAAAAAATATTTCACTTAACATCTAATGACTCCATAAAGATATCATACTTCACTTTTATCTCATTTGGGAACTCTTTTGATACCTCTTTTTTGTACTTAAAATCATCAAGCAGTTTATGAAGCTCCAAGATAAGCTCCTTTGATCTTTCATCTTTTGCTATAAGTCTTCCGTATTTTGATATGGTATAAGCAGCATCTTTTGTATGAGAGATATCAAGGTTTTTTAATTTTCTAAAATATCTCTTTTCATTTGATTCTTTTTTATTTTTAAAATATGTATATAATATATACGAACTGCTAACTACAAATAAAACAGCCAAACAGATCAAAATATAATATATATAAATAGTATAATCAGGTATCTGAACCAATGGTTTAATATCATTTATCTCTAACATATTATCTTTCATAAAATTTATTTTTAAAATGAAGTATAATAAATCATCCATTTAAAGCTGGTTAAATATATAAAAAGCTGATCACCTAATTCAATCTATTAATAAGTGGTTTATTTTTGCGGGTAGTTCATGATAGTTTATCTACCTTTTTAAAAAGAGTACCTAAGTCCAAGAGAAACATTAAAACTACTTTTATGTTCAATACTAGAACTTACAGATGTTGTGGGTTCTAGTTTTGTTTCATAATCATGAAGTAAGTATTTTACATTTAATCCCAGAGAGAATTTCTCATCTATGGGGTAATCAACCCCTGTTTGAATACCTGCTATAAAACTATTGGAGTCTTTATTGATATATTTAGAGCTGTTTAAAGGGTCATATTTCCAATCTAACTGTCCATATCCCAATAAAGCACCTGCATATAAAGAGGAACTTTTATAAGGATAATACTTATTTACCCCTGCTAGGATATATTGATGTTTCATATCACTATTTGATGAGTAGGTATATGATAGATAAGGTTTCATATTTTTATCTTTACACATTTTTGTTACGGGATTTAAAATTGTAGATATCTCTATTGAACTAAATGACTCATTTGGTTTATTTTCTAAAATAATAGAACCTATATTGTCTTTTTTAGAAAATGGAAAGTGGGAAGTTCCCACATTTAAACCTACTGATTGTGCAGTTATATCAACAGCTTCTAAATTAATAGATATTAAAGCTATTATTGTTAGTTTACTGTGCAAGTTCATATAACTCTCCCCTTAACAGTGTTGCACTTCCACTTAGAAGTGTGACTATTTTTATATCATTTTCAATCTCATGACTTACATTTATAGTTGTGTTTTCATCATTTTTTGTTAAGGTATCACCTTCATATACTCTTACCGGTATGTCCAATTCAAGATCCTGTATGGTTTGGGCATTTTTAAAGCTTGATTCACTACCGCCTCCACAAGCACTTAAAAAAAGTGCCGTTACTGCTGGTATAAAAATATTTTTACTATTTAGTTTCATAATACGCTCCTGTTAAAACTCTAATATTTTTGTTACTTTTGTTTCTATCTCTAAAATAAACTTACCGTCTTCCTCTTTTATAGTGGCACTATTTCCCTCTTCAAATGAGCTTGTATTATTTAAAGTATTTTTAGTCTCTATTTTACCTGTAGCTATATCTGTTATCTCAAATCTTGTATAAGCTTCGCCGTTAGAAAGGGTATCTACGACAGCTTCTATACTTTTACCCTCCATTGCATATTGGAAAGGGGAGGCAGAAGTTTCTATATTACCTTTTTCCGTAATAGTTGTAGCTGCCCCTTTAATATTTGAAGTTGCTTTTGATACAACTAATGTACCGTCCTCTTTAGTAACTGATATTTTATGAGTTGCTTGACCCTTTGGATTTACTTCTACTGCAAGTTCAACATTTTCTTTTGATGTTACTTTTGTAGCGATTGAGCCATCCTCCTCAATAGTAGTTTGTGCTCCTAAAATATCACTTGTGGCTTTTGTAACTATCTCTACACCATTTGAATCTGTTACTTTTAAGAGATGTATAGCTTGACCGTCAGATCTACCGTCAACTACGGAAACTATCTCATCTCCACTATCTGTAGTTTGTTTAACTTTAGTTTGTACCGTACCGTTATCTAAAATAGATACAACGGTATTATCTACTTTTGAAGTAGCTTTTGTAGTAAGCAGCGTATTTGTTTCCTCATCTATAATACCTACTGTATGTTCAGTTGTTCCATCTGCTTTTACGATTGCCGTTGTATCTTTATTTAGTATTGATACACTTCCATCCTCTTGAACCTGTGGAGCTAAAGGTATAAATGAAGTAACGGCTGATGATTTAGATTCACCTGTTTCGTTATCTATAGATATTACGGTAGAAACTGATGTTCCGTTTGTATTAATCTCTAGTTTAGTACTTACTTGTGAAAGCTCATCTTCTTTTTTAGCTTCTATATTAAATCCCGTTTCAGTTACCGTAGATACTGCATCAGGATTGTTAATTATGATTGTTTGTTCATTTTTTTCACCTGATACAGTATCTGTTTGTTCTATGATAAACTCTTTTTTAGTTATATCTTCATTATCAATATTTTCAACTATATTAGTACTTTTACCTGTATCTTTTTCATTAATAGTTTCAGTTTTTTCCGTACCGTCATTTTCATCAATAACAATAACATCAATATCATTATCGGTAGGGTCTTCATCAAAGTTACCGTTAATATCAATAATTATTTCAGGTTCCGGTATAGGTTCAGGCTCTACAGCGGGTTCTTCAGGTTCCGGTTCAACAGCAGGTTCTTCAGGTTCCGGTTTAACAACAGGTTCTTCAGGTTCCGGCTCAGGTTCTATTACAGGAGGTACATATCCACCACCGCCACCACCGCTTGAGGGTGCACCAGATGTTGCTGCACTAAAGGTAAACTCTTCACTTCCAATTGTTAGTGTAGCTATTGCTGCAGTTGAGTAACTATCAGAGGTTGTTACTCTTACGGTAACATTATCATCGTTATTTATAGTTCTGTTTACATCTGTCCAGGTACCGCTTTGGTTTATCTCATATTCACCGTTTATTATTGATATATCTATACCGTTTTCTATACCTGTTATATCTACAGTGTTTGATTCAACCCGGGCATTTTTACTTTGATTTGTAAGGGAGGTAAAGGTAACTGCATCAGGTGTATTATCTACAGCTGTTATAGATATATCTCTTGTTGGGGATATTGAAGCAGCAACACTATCACTTACGCTAAAGCTTATGGTTCTTGTATTTGTATCAGGGTCTACTTCATTTGTATTTTTATATTTTACTTCTCTTAGAGCTGTTTGGTAGTTTGCAACAGTATCTTCACCGCTTAAGAGCATAACACCTGTTGTGCTATTATAATCCCCTGTAATATTTGCCGTATCTGAGAACTCTAAAATATCTTCACTTGATACAAAGTTTGAAGATATCGAGATATTTGCTTCTGTGATATTAGCGTCACTTGGATTGCTTATAGCTATTGTTGAACTTACAACTGCAGTATCATCACCTTCAGTATAAGCTAAAGCTGCAACTTCTATTGAATTTAGTGAAACTTTATCAAAGGTGGTAAAGTCCCAATCACCTTTTACCATAGTAGGGTCATAACTATTTGGAGCAGAGGCATTATCTTTTATAGCTCCGTTATCTATCATGATGTAGTATTTGGTATTAAAGTTTAGATTATTAGTTGGGTCAATTGTAAGTGCAGCTCCGTTTATTGATAGGTTTGAACCCGGACTTGTTACATCATAGCTTGCTACAGTTGAGTCGTTTGTATCGTATTTTAAAACAATATTTCCCGTACCAAACCGAATAGTTTCATCAAAGGTAACTGTTAGGTTACTATCTACTATAGTTGTTGTGTTATTATCTTGGGGTAGTTGTGTTGAGATAGTTGGTGCCGTCGTATCAGGCTGTGCCGTAAAGGTGATATTTTCACCGCTTCTTGTATTTCCCGCCAAATCTTCCACATCGCCGTATGCAAGATAATAAACTTGTGATTCAGTTAAATCTGTTGTAGGGTTTATGGTTATAACTTCTTTATTTAGATCTATTGTTGCATCAAAAGCAACATCACTACCACTTGAGTTTGTTTGCTTTAGGGTTATCAATAAATCAACATTTAAGCTTGTTATCTCACTATCATCCGTATTTCTAACAGCTTCATCAAAGGTGATTGTAAGATCATTGTTTTTAGGGTGATTAGCTGTATTTAAGGGATTGAATGTTGTTGTCGGGGCTGTTGTATCTACTTTAAACTCTGTTAGTGTTACTTGGTCTGTATTTCCTGCGGCATCTGTAATTGTAATTTGGCAATTGTTATATGTAGAATCTATTAGAGGGGTACTATCATCAGTCCCGGTTAATGTTAAAGTGAAATCTCCCGTAGAACCTATAGTTTTAGAGGTACTTGTTCCACAGTTACTTAAAGTGATTGTACCTGTTTCATCTGTATTTAATACTACCTCAGGGGTGCTATCTGTTGTGGTAGTTAAGACTGCTGTTGTTTCTGTTAGACTCGGGGCAACTACATCTTTTAGTACGGTATCTGTTGCATTTGTTCCCGTATTTCCGCTAGGGTCTGTCAGGGTTACTGTTAAGGTAAGGGTATCATCATCTAAACCGCTTAGGTCTATACTGTTTATTGTATCTGTTGAAGTTGCAATTGTACCGTTTCCCGTTACTGCCGGGGTAGATAGGTTTGTATCATCTATACTGTAGTTATATATTGTTCCAAGCTCTGCACTTGCAAATACAAATGCTGCTGCTGATTTATTTGAACTATTAACAGGATCTGTGGTGAAGTTTACGCTATAACCGCTTGGCAGTGTTTTATCAAAGGTCACACCACTTCCACTTGTAACAGCTGTTACTTGTGTACCTGCATTTGTTGCACTATCGCTAAAATCTATAGTAAAAGGAACTGCCCCTTCACTATCACCGCTTTGCATAGTGTAAGTTGCAGTGTAGTTATTACCGCTTGTATTTGTAACAGATGCTGCGTTTGTAGCTATTGTAACAACTGGGTTTGCACTTAGTGCTTCACTTGAGCTAAAAGTTAAAGTTACCACATCACCCGCTTTTGCTTTTGTGGTATCTGTGTTGCTTGAGGCTATTGTTACGGTTGAAAGTGTTGGTTTATTTGCATCTATAGAATCACTTGCTTGGGAAATAGCAGTTGTAAATGCTGTTCCCGTTTGATTGCCTGCACTATCTGTTAGTTTTACACTTACAGGTATATCACTTCCGCTAGCCACATCTGTTCCACCATCTGTTACCGTAAATGTTGCAGTATAAGTTGTATCATTTGTTTTAGATAAAGTTCCAAGTGCAAATCCACCAATTGTACCACTTATAGCTCCACTTCCTGTTGTATAATCATCCGTATCGCTTGTTACTGTTATAGTTGCTGTTACTGTGTCCCCTATTTTCATGGCACTGTTTGGTATTGTGATTGCTGATATGGTTGGGGCTGTACTATCAACTGAACCTGTCATTTGTGAACTATTTGCTGTAGTTAATCCACCACTTGAAGCTTGTAAGTTAAAGTTTTCACTAGCACCACCAGAAGCTGTATAAGTTACATTCATAGATGTAAATGTAGCTACACCTGAACTAGGTGTTATAGTTACTGTTGCTCCAATTCCATCTGTATCTCCTGTAACAGTCATAGTTGCACTTCCTGCACCATTTACCTCTGCTAATGTTATATCTGTAGCATAACCAGTATCAACCACATCATTAGCATCTTTTGCACTTACAACTGGAACTGTTGTTAATGCTGTTGCTTCGGCACTGTTTATGGTTGTAGGTGCTGGTTGCGTATCAAATACCAACTTTGTAGCGACAACATCACTTGTTACAGCATTTGCATCTGTTGTTGGTATATTTGAACCTGTACCATCTTCATCATTTGCAGTTAAGGTAAAGCTTTGTTGATCTGCTGTAGATGTATATGTCACATCTGTAAATGTAGCTACACCCGAAACTGCTGATATATCAACATCTCCACTTAATGCCCCTGCACTAGCTTCGCTTAAGGTTATAGTTTCAGTAAAATCTGTATCTACATTTCCAAAAGCATCTACTGCTTTAACAACTGGTTGAGTACCCAAGGCACTTCCACTTGTTGAAGTAGCAGGTTGAGTTGAAAATGACAATGCCGTAGTAACAACATCAACAGTAGTACCTGTGGAGTTATTTACAGCTGATGTGGCTGCCATTTGTGTTTTTGCACCATCAACTGTAAAGTCAGTATCACCATCAGTTGAAAGTATAAATGTTAAATCTTCTGTTAATCCTGTATTATCATTATAGTATCCATTTACAGTATAAACTTCACTACCGCCATCAGCAATAGATATACTCAGTCCACTAAAAGTGATAGTATCTGCACCCGCATCGTACGTACCTGTAACATTTGAAACATCATTTCCGTTTAGTCTCCACGTAACTTTTGCACGTTGGGCATCAGTTGCTGTTCCACTTACATTTAGCACTATTTGAGTAATATCTGTTGTTAAACCATCACTAGTTCCACCATCACTAATAGTAAAATCAAACAGATCAACCGCTTCACCAGTTGTATCTACTGTTGTATCTAATGGGACTGGTTCACTAACCCCTCCTGCTGCTGTTAGGGTTGCGTCGGAGTCTGCCGGAGGTGCTGTTGTTGTTACCTCTACCTTAGTAACAGCATTTTGAACATTGGGACTAGCCTCATCATCCTGTGCTACCACATAGATATCATAAGCTGTACTTGAACTAAGTCCAGTAAGTGTAATTGTTCCGCTAAAAGCTCCACTACTCAAAGTGACATTACCACTTGCTATAGCAGCACCGCCACCGTTTGCCTGACCAGCTTTTACATTTGCAGCAGTTGGAGCAGCCGCACCGTCGGTGACAACTACGGCGTAGGCTTTTCCACCTTCGTTTATATCTACATTTATCACCACCTGAGTGTCTGTTATAGAGTTTTGAGATGGAGTGGAGTTTTCAAAGGTTGGAGCATCGGTGTCGCCTGCATTCCAAGTATGTCCATTCGATGTACAAACAGTTTTAGTGGTATATAAGCCGGGTGAATGCGTACACGCACTGAAATGTTTCCGCGACTCGATCGTATTACCGCTTATGCTGCTTTGGTGAACGGTATCCGAAGAGAGCAAGCCGTTTTCCGCGAGAAACGCCATAACCGAATTTTCTTTTACCATTTCCATTTCGGTGGCAGGAATGGTTCCAAATACCCCAAAAGGGTCTTGGTGAGATATTGTTTGCTCTTTTTGTAACTCTTCTACATGTAAGCTCTCTTTTTGAACACTTAGCGATTTAAATCCTTTTGTGCTACTTCTACTTCCAACTCTACTGCTAGCCATAGCCGGTGAGCCAAAAAGGAGTGCAGGTATTAGTGCACCTGCTAGTTTTATTTTTTTATTCATATCGTTATACCATTTTAAAACATAACTAAATACTAATTATGCTATAATAACTTATGGCAAAAAGAATAAAAATAAACAATCATTATACATTAAAAGAGTGGCAAGAATTAATCCCTAAAAATCAAAATCTG
>JAYEMD010000042.1:0-22229 GCA_034717895.1 Campylobacterota bacterium
CAACAATGTTTAACTTTAAAAGCTTTAATAAAATGTTAGAGTTTATACTCATATCCCGCCAGACCGAACAGAATGTTGATATGAAAGGATATGTTGTGTAAGTTTTATTTTTGGGTTAGAATTGCTGTGAATTATTCATTATTAACCTTTGAATAGAGTCTGAATTTTCTAAATAATATATTTTGAAACTTCATTGACTACTTGTTTTGAAATATGTGGATTATCATACTTTTCAAAAATATCTCTCGCAACTTTTTGCTTATCTAGTTCAGTATTAGAATAACAATAAAGTAAAATATTAGAGTCTAAAAATACTCTATCTTGCATTTGCTTCTTCTCTATCAAATTTAAAATTTTTAGTATCTATTGAAATAGTAGTAAACTTAGAATCAATATCAAAACTCTTTTTATGCTTAGTAGATGATATGTCCAAAATTAAAATTTTCCCATATAAAAATCTCTTGACATATCTACAACTTCAGCAGATATAACCACATACGGATCATTTTCAATCATAGACGGTAGGAAAAAGTCTTCCATATTCATCTTTTCTCTTTTAAGTCCATCCTCTAGCGACTTTTCAAATCTTTTCCACTCAGAATAATTATGTGTCATATCCACAAGATCAAAAGTTTTATTATGAGCGAAATTATCTATTGCAAAGTCTAATGCTTCTTTGTCTGTGTCTGAAAGCATCTCTAAAGATTCTAAATGATTAGTAGTACTGTAATAGTTCCCGTCTTTTGATAAATACTTTTCAATATAGTTTTTTTCATCTTCACTTAAAAAATCAAAATCAAGTATATTTTTGACATTTGAGGCTACTGGACCATACAGCATAGCATAATAGGTGTCATCTGTGATACTTCGTGCATATTTTCTCATATGGTATCTATCTGCAAAAAATACAAGCTTTAGCAAACTAAGCTTGTCGTATTTTTTATCATTATTATTTATAAGATAGTAAAGTGCTTGAATTATTGTTTTTATATTCATATCTTACTCTCCTTTTTTAATTTAATATATTTTAACTTTTATTGGGTTTAACTATCACTATTAAAAATATCTCTAGTATAGACTTTATCTTTCACATCTAGTAAGTTTTCACTTAATCTATTTGCTACTATCACATTTGAGATGTTTTTAAACTCTTCTAAATCTTTGATAACTCTTGAGTTAAAAAAGTTATCTTCATGACAAGCTGGTTCATAGATAACTACCTCTATCCCTTTTGCTTTGATTCGCTTCATGATACCTTGAATAGCAGATGAACGGAAATTATCGCTTCCTGATTTCATTACAAGTCTATAGATTCCTACTTTTTTTGAAGTATGGATATTATTTGGATTTGTTGGAGATAGCTCTAGTTTTTTGATGATGCTATTTGCTATAAAATCTTTTCTTGTACTATTTGCATTTACGATAGCTTCTATCATATTTGATGGTACATCTTTATAGTTTGCTAGTAGTTGTTTTGTATCTTTTGGCAAGCAGTATCCGCCATATCCAAAAGATGGGTTATTGTAATGAGTTCCGATTCTAGGGTCTAATCCAACTCCCTTTATGATTTGTTCTGTGTTTAATCCATGAGATTCTGCGTAAGAATCTAGTTCATTAAAATATGCTACTCTCATAGCTAAATAAGTATTTGAAAAAAGCTTTATCGCTTCTGCTTCTGTTGAATCGGTAAAAAGGATATCAATATTTTCTTTTACTGCTCCATTAGCTAAAAGTTGTGCAAAAGTTGTTGCTCTTTGACTCTTTTCACCTACAATTATTCTACTTGGGTATAAGTTATCATAAAGTGCTTTCCCTTCTCTTAAAAACTCAGGGGAAAAGATAATATTATCTGTATTGAACTTCTCTTTTAAAGCTTTTGTATATCCCACTGGAATAGTTGATTTTATTACCATTCTTGTTTGAGGATTTATATTTAATACATCACTAATAACATATTCAATAGATTTTGTATTAAAATAATTTGTTTCTGGGTCATAATCAGTTGGAGTTGCTATGATCACATAATCTGCACTTTTATATGCTTTTTCTTTATCTAAAGTTGCCGTAAACTTTAGATCATCTCTTTTCAAATACTCTTCAATCTCTTTATCTTCAATGGGAGACTTTTTATTATTTAGCATTTCCACTTTTTCCGGTATAATATCCAATGCAACTACTTCATTATTCTTGGCTAATAATAAACCGTTTGAAAGCCCTACATATCCAGTTCCAGCTATTGCTATTTTGTGCTTCGCAATTTGTTCACTTCGTTCGTGCATCATATTTATTTACTCTCCAATTTTTTTATATTATCATCAGATAAAAGAATACTCATTTGTTTTATCGCTACCTCATTTAGTTTCTTAATTCTTTGTTCTTGAGGGATATTCTCATTGATGAAATGTGCATTTAATGATTCTAAGTTTGCCAAACATACTAATTGATATACATCTGCATAATCTCTAATATTTCCTTTTAAATCAGAATTTGCTTCACTTGCATACACATAGCTTATCTGAGCTGGAACCAATTGTTTTGGGATAAGATTTTCTTTGATAGCATCTGTATGGATTCTATAGTTTATCTTTGTGAGATTTCTTTTTATATCCCAACCTAACTGTTTTTGCTCTTCCTCTTTTAATCTTTGAAACTCTTTTATAAGATAGAGTTTAAATATAGGGTTAATAGCTGATGCAAATTCAAATGCTATATCTTTATGGGCATAAGTACCACCATACCTACCAGACTTTACTACCGTGCCGATTGCATTTGTTTGCTCAATCCATTTTCCAGGACTCAAAACAAAAGATGTTAGTCCAGCTTGCATTTTAAAGTGGTCGAATTTGTCCACTTTAAAATCTACATTATGAATTTGCTCCCAAGTGCCTATAAATTCTAATGTCCCACGATTTCTCATCCAGTTTTTAATAATATCTGCTGCTCTTGACTCACCATCTTTTGAATTTGCTATGTCAGTCAATGATATATATTCATCTTGAACCACTGAGATTTCTAAATCTAAAACTTTTATCTTAGCCATTATTATATCCATTAGGATTATTTGATTGCCATCTCCAGCTGTCTATACACATCTGTTCGATTATTCTAGTAGCTTCCCAGTCTAAAACTTCTTTTGCAAAACTAGGGTTTGCATAACATTTTGCGATATCGCCAGCTCTTCGTTCACATAATTTGTATGGCACTTCTTTGCCACTTGCTTTTTCAAAAGCTTTTACTACATCAAGAACTGAGTAACCTGTACCAGTTCCTAGATTGGTAATAAGTGGTTCGTTCATAGTTTCTTGAGAATTAAGATAGTCTATAGCCTTTACATGTGCATTTGCGAGGTCAACCACATGGATATAGTCTCTAACCCCTGTACCATCATGTGTATCATAATCACCACCAAATACACTTAAATATTCTCTTTTCCCAACTGCTACTTGAGAGATAAATGGCATAAGGTTATTTGGGATTCCATTTGGGTCTTCACCAATTGTGCCACTTTTATGAGCACCTACAGGATTAAAGTATCTAAGAATAGCTATTTTAAAAGAGTTATCAGATATATAAAGATCTTCTAGTATTCGCTCTATCATATATTTGCTAGTTCCGTATGAATTTGTAGTACCACCAACTGGAAAACTTTCAAGTATAGGAGTAGTTGCTGGGTCGCCATAAACAGTTGCACTTGAAGAAAATACTATCTTTTTACATCCAAACTCTTTCATCGCTTCAAGTAGTCTTAGAGTTCCTACAACATTATTATCATAATATTCTAGTGGTTTTGCTACAGATTCACCGACTGCTTTAAGTCCTGCAAAATGGATAACCGAGTCTATTTGATGGTTTGAGAATATTTCTTTTAATTTTTCTGTATCTCTTATGTCACCCTCTATAAAAGTGATATCACGACCTATGATTTTAGATACTCTTTTAAGTGATTCTTGCGATGAATTTGAAAGGTTGTCATATACGATGAAATCATAGTTTGCATGTGAGAGTTCTACTAATGTATGACTTCCAATATAGCCTGCTCCGCCTGTTATAAGTATTGACATTACTTCTCTACCTTTTCTATATAAAATTCTTTATACCACTTCACAAATCTCTCTATACCTACTTCAAGTGATGTATCAGGTTTATAGCCAAAGTCATTGATTGGTAAAGTTTTTAGAAAGCTGTAAACCTTATCAACTAAGCTATCTTGAATATTTAATTTAATTGTTTGCATTTAATTTTCCTTGATTTTACAATCTGAATTATATCATAATAGTCATTTATATTATCTAATCCTACTACTTCATCTCCTCTTTCAAGAAGTTTCTTAGCTAAGTGGTAGCCTATGAAACCTGCTGTTCCTGTGACAAGGATTTTAAGCATTAGTTATCTCACTTTTGTTTACTTCTAGTATGTTACACACTTCATCAAATATACTTTGTGCAAAGCTATAAAATTCTTTTGCTTCTTCTAATGTTGGTTTACCATTTGGAAGTAACCCCATATCTCCAGGATATCTTGAATCTATATAAAGCTCATCAAGTTTTTCTAATATTTCTATCTCTTGTATATTTATTTTCTCTTTTAGAATTTTATTTAATTTTATTAGTTTGTGTATCTTTGGTATATCTATTTCATACTCTTCTATCAAAGATTTTAAAGTTTTTTCAACTGCTTGTTATGAATGAAACGCAACCATATGCGTAAGGTGTTCAATCCTAATAATTTGCTCTATAATCATAATATCATCTGTTGCAGCTTTAAGCCACTCTTTAGTAAATGGTCTCATAAGAGTTGAATCCCTTCTTTTAATATTTTTCTACTGAACATACTATCCATCTCTACAAACTTTTTATGCATAGCTTTTGTATGTGTGATTAAGTCTGTTGAGTAGTCCTCACAAATATCTCTTAATTGTTTAGAAAATTTTCTTGTTATCTTGCTTTTTTCTTCCCAGTTTTGAGGGATAAAGTCATCATTTGTTACTATGTATAAATCTATATCACTATCTTCATTTGGAGTTCCATAAGCATAGCTTCCAAAGAGGATTATTTTATCTGGATTTAGTGGTTTAAGTCGCTCTATTATGAGTGGTTTTAGTTCTTCGATATTTATCATAAAAAAGTTCCTTTTTTATTAGTGCTAAATGTTAAGCATTTAGTGTTAAGATTACTTTGTATAGCTACATAAATATCAAAGATAAAAAGTTCTATATCTCTATCCACTTTATCAATATCAAACATAGATAAAATCCTTTTTTATTCTATTTTTGATAAATGTTTTCATGGATCTAAATGTACCGATATCTACTGGTCTTTTCAACTGTTCACTTAAATAATCTTTGGCATAAAAAAGTGCAAAAGCATCTTTTAGATTTAACTTCAAGACAGCTATATCCACATCACTATTTTGGGTATCAGTACCTTTTGCCACACTTCCAAAAGTAGCGAATAGCGGTTGCGAAGCAAACTTTCCTTGAAATACAGCAAACTCTTCTATACCGTATCTCTCTTTTAAAATAGGTTTGAGTTCTTTTAGTTTGTTTATAATGGTTGTATTCATGAGAAAACCTTTGGGGTTTTAGTGCTCAGTGTTAAGTTTTCAGTCTTCAGAAAACCTAAGAACTTACTAATTAGCGGCATTGTTTTTTACTTCCATCCGTTATAAATGTTTGATTTTGAATTATTTTTCACCTATTATCCCTAGGTTACATTGAAAATATTCACAAAAATTACTATGATATTTTTTAAAAGATTCAGTTTTGAGTGTTCCATATTTTTTAACTACAACATTTTTAGAAACTACAAAAACTTTTCTAATCATTAGTTTCGAATCCTTCTTTATATTTCCATCTTCAAAATCGCTATTATCTATGAGTAGTTCATCTTCTTTTAAATTGTCTATTTTACTACTTATTGGAATAGCTATAAAATCATCATAAGGAAGATTGTCTTTAAATACTAATACAGGTCTTTTTTTACTTTTATTTAAATTACTAAAATAAAACTCACACAATACAATATCTAGCTGTTTTAAGTCCATATTTCGTCCTCACTATCATCTAGCCATTCTTCTATTGTATTTGCTGAGTGATTAGAAAAAGCTTTTATATCGCTATCTTTTTTGTTAATTGTTTTCTCATTTGAAGTATCAAAAGGTAACACTAATATCTCTACATTTGTATTAATATATTCTTTTGGTATATGTATATTATAATTTTCACTTGTTGGTCTAATAATTTCTCTTAGCATAATCTACTCCTATTATGGTATTTGTCATATTTTATTATACTTAAAAAACTCTAAATACCAATCTATATAATCTTTTTTATCAATATCAACTATTGCAATATCTATATCACTTTCGTTGGTTTGTTCATCTTTTGCATAACTGCCAAAAAGAGCAAGCTTTCTGATACCAAATTTTTTATAAAGTTCTTGCTTGTGTTGTTTGAGAAAATTAATAATATCTAATTTATCCATTTTATTCTCTGATACTAGTGTTAAGTTTTCAGTGTTCATATTATTTCACCTCTCCTAGTTCCTCTAGTACTTTTACTACAAAATCTAAGTAGTTATTGTCTTCTATCATTGAGCGACACTACCAAATACTTATCTAGTGTAGCAGTAAAGTCTAAATCATCTTTTAATAAATACTCATCTATCTCTTTATCTTGAATAGGTGACTTTTTATCATTTAACATCTCTACTTTTTCAGGAATTATATCTAGGGCTACTACCTTATTATATTTTGATAGTAGTAGTCCATATAATGTTTGTCTTATTTAGCTTGGTTTTCTATATCTAAAACCTTTATCTTAGCCATGACTATATCCACTAGGGTTTTGTAACTGTCAATTCCAAGAGTCTTTACACATAGTTTCTAAATCTCTTATAGCTTCCCATCCAAGCATTTCTTTTGCATAAGATGGATTCGCATAGCACTTTGCAATATCTCCTGCTCTTCTTGAAACTAATTTATATGATATCTCTTTACTACTAGCTTTCTCAAAAGCTTTTACCACATCTAAAACACTATAACCTATACCTGTACCTATATTAGTGATTAGGGGTTGGTGGTTAGTGGTTAGTGAGTTAATATAACCCTATCTCATCAGAAATTGTTTTTTGAGTTGTTACTTTGTTTACACTTCTTAATACTAAGAGATCCATCTCATTATATTCCAACTTAAGCCTTTTTTCTGGAGAAATTTCAATTTTTGAATTATACTAATTTCACACTTTGAATTTTGTTATAAGATACCATTTAAGAGTAATCATTCTATGATTAGAGGTCTTAACGCTTCTATATTTATCATTTTATTATCTTATATAAGTCTTTTTTACATGTTTTATTATAATATCACTTGATTCTTCTACACTTAGTTTATCTGTATCAATAATTATTTCTGCATGCTGTGGTTCTTCATATATATCATTTACCCCTGTAAAGTTTTGTAGTTCACCTGCTAATGCTTTTTCATATTTACCTTTGTAGTCTCTACTTTTACAAGTTTCAATATCAGCTTTTATATATACTACTATGTTATTTGTTACCATCTCTCTTATAGCTTTTCTTGATTCTCTATATGGAGAGACAAATGAGCATACTGTAGATACTGAGTTTTTTTGTAAAGTTTTTACAAGGTGACCTATACGGTGCATGTGTCTGTTTCTATCTTCTCTTGTGTATCCAATATCAGGAACTACATCTCTTATATCTTTAGAATCTAGCCGTTCAAGAGGTATATCTAGTTTTTCTAACTCTTCATAGACTTTATTTGCTATAGTTGTTTTACCTGAAAGTGGAAGACCTGTAAACCAAAGGTTAAATGGCTCTATTTTTTTTCTACCCCACTTTATCTTGAACCAAGCTCTCTCATGCGCCCAATAAAGTCCTACTTTTAGTACTGTTTCTATTAGTCCAGCAGCTATTGCAAGATCTAATCTTCCAAAAAAGATGTAGACTATGATAATAGTAGTAGTGGTCGCTACAAAACGCCAACTTATACCTTTGATTATACTTCTTTTGTTTGTATCACGGTACATAAAAAAACTCCGTTTTTTTATTAGTCGTTATTGTAGTCTTTAGTCTATAGTCAATAGTCGATAGTGGAATTTTAGTCATTTTTAGTTTCCATGCTATTTCTTATGCTTTTCATTAGTCCTGATAGCATTTTACCTATCTCCTCCAATTCTTTTATCCATTTGTTTCCAACTTCTTTATTTATATAATTTATTTTCATTCCTATATATATTTGCGTTTGAGCTTCAGCTAATGATCCTTTAGATATATCTATAAATCTCAGCTTTTCTTTATCCGAAACTCTTTCTAGTCCTTCTGCAATATTGCTTGGAATTGAAAGTCCACTTCTTGTAAGCTGATCTTTAAATCCATAGTCTTTCAAATCAGAAAGATGTAAGTAAATATCAGATGATAGTACAGCAGATCTTTTCCATACATCTAAATTTTTACATTTCATATAACTTCCTACTATTGACCATCGACTAATGACTATATTTCTTTACATTCCCATTCAGGGTAATTTCTTCTGATAAACTCATTTAATTCTTTCTCTGTTTGAGTATAGTCTATAGTTTTTAGTCTATAGTCGCTAGACTCTATGGACGATTGACTATTGACTATTGACTCGATTATCATCCCGGCACCTACCGTATTATTAGTATATCTATCTATAACTATAAAACTACCTGTGTATCTATTTTCATTATAAGGATCTACTGCCATTTTTCTATCTAAAGATAGTGTACATTTAGCAATATCATTTAACTCTAATGAATTAGTTTTAACTTCATCAAATCTATTTATATCTTTTTTATATTCGATTGATTTAAAACTACCATTTATAACTGAAGTTGCTCTTTTTATTATATAGTTTGAGTTTAAAATCATTTTTTCTTCTGACATCCAAACAACCATTACACTAAACTTATTTGATACATCTGGTATATCATCTGACTTTACTATCATATCTCCTCTGCTTATATCTATCTCATCTTCAAGTGTGATAGTTGTAGCCATAGGGGCATATGCTAAGTGGGTAGTTTGTAGTGGGTAGTTTGTAGTGTTTTTGCTACTTACTACTAACTCCTCACTACTCACTGCTGATGGTAGGATAATTTCTTTAACTTTAGAAGTTTTTCTTGATGGTAATACTGTTATATGATCTCCAACTGATATAGTTCCACTTGCAATTGTTCCACAAAATCCTCTAAAGTTTAAATGAGGTCTAGATACATATTGTACCGGCATACGGAAGTGGGTAGTTTGTAGTGGGTAGTTTGTAGTAATATCAATTGTATCTAATAGTTCCATAAGTGCTTTATCTTTATACCAAGAGCATTTAGAAGAGTTTGATACTATATTATCACCATCAAGAGCAGAAATAGGAATATACTCAAAGTTAATATTTTGATAATATGGAAGATATGGTATAACTTTTTGGTATTCATCTTTTATCTCTTCAAATCTATCTTCAGAGAAATCTACTAGATCCATTTTATTTATTGCAACTATAATATTTTTGATACCTAAAAGTGATGCAATGTAAGAGTGTCTTTTTGTTTGAGTAAGTACACCTTGTCTTGCATCTATAAGAATAATTGCAAGATCCGCTGTGCTAGCACCTGTAGCCATATTTCTTGTATATTGTTCATGTCCAGGGGTATCTGCAATTATAAACTTTCTTTTTTCAGTTGAAAAAAATCTATAGGCTACATCTATAGTTATACCTTGTTCTCTTTCACTTGCAAGTCCATCGACTAAAAGTGCTAAATCTATTTTATCACCTGTAGTTCCTGATTTTTTACTATCTTTTTCTATTGAAGCTAATTGATCTTCAAAGATCATTTTAGAATCATAAAGAAGTCTTCCTATAAGTGTACTTTTACCATCATCTACACTACCGCAAGTGATAAATCTACAGATCTCTTTATTCTCATGCTCTTTTAGATATTGTTCAATATTCCCGGCTATTAGCTCTGATTGGTGTGCCATTTAAATATTTCCTTTGTCAATATTTGAGTAAGTAGATTGTAGTGTGTAGTTAGTAGTCTTTTTTTGCATTCTAATTTTCCTTATTATTTATACTTTTTCTTAATGACTTAATCATCTTCGATAGTTCGTTTAGTTCATTTTTCCACTTCATGCCTATCTCTTTTTCTATATAATCTATTTCTATTCCAATATATATTTGTGTAATAAGTTCAGCAATTGAACCTTCTGAAATATTTAAAAATCTAATTTTATCTTTATTGGAATCTTTTTCCATACCCTCAGCTATATTTGATCCAATAGAAAGAGAACATCTAGTAATCTGATCTTTAAAGCCAAAGTCTTTTGAATCTTTAAAGTGTTTATAAACTTCAACACTAAGTCTACAGGCTCTTTTCCAAACATCTAAATTTTCATATCTCATACTACACTCTACCTACTACTCGCTACAAACTATTTTTAATCTTCCGATTAAAAATATCCCTCTTGCTTTTTCTTCTCCATTGATGCATCACCATCAGAGTCTATAAGTCTTCCTTGTCTTTCACTTGTAGTACATATAAGCATCTCTTGAATAATTTCAGGGAGTGTTGCAGCTTCTGAATTTACTGCACCTGTAAGAGGATAACAACCAAGTGTTCTAAATCTTACATCTTCCATTTTTGCTGTGTCTGCTAACTCTTTTGGCATTCTTTCATCATCAACAAGTATTTTTGTACCCATATACTCAACAACAGGACGTTTTTTAGAAAAATAAAGATCTGGAATAGGTATTGATTCTAAATAAATATATTGCCATATATCAAGTTCCGTCCAATTTGATAGAGGGAATACTCTTATAGATTCACCTTTTTTATGTCTACCATTGTATATATTCCAAAGTTCAGGTCTTTGGTTTTTAGGATCCCATCTATGGTTTTCATCTCTAAAAGAGTATATTCTCTCTTTTGCACGAGATTTCTCCTCATCTCTTCTAGCCCCACCAAACACAGCATCAAACTTTTGAATATCTAACATCTGAGTAAGTCCTTGTGTTTTCATAATATCTGTATGCATTGCAGATCCATGTTCAAATGGAGATATATTCAGCTCTTCACCTTTTGGATTTGAGTATACGATAAGTTCCATACCTACTTCTTTGGCACGTCTATCTCTAAACTTTATCATCTCTTTAAATTTCCATTTTGTATCTACATGAACAAGAGGAAGTGGTGGAGGTGCTGGATAAAATGCTTTTTGAAGTAGGTGTAGCATAACAGAGCTGTCTTTTCCTACAGAGTAAAGCATAGCAGGGTTTTGAAACTCTGCTACTACTTCTCTCATTATATGCATAGATTCTGCTTCTAGTTGTTTGAGGTGAGTTAGTTTTTGTTCACTAATTTCCAATTTAATCTTCCTTCCATGTTATATATTTATTTTCAATAAGATAATTTACTATCTGTTCACAAGCTTTTTCTACATATATATTATCATTTTTTATATGAATAGCTGGTTTATCAGGTTTTTCATATGGAGAGTCTATCCCTGTAAAATCTTTTATCTCTCCTGCTCTTGCTTTTTTATATAATCCTTTTGGATCTCTACTTTCACAAACCTCAAGTGGTGTATCTATAAATACTTCAATAAATTCACCATCATCAACTAATTGACTTACAAGTTCTCTATCACTCTTAAAAGGTGATATAAATGCAGTAAGCACAATAAGTCCACTATCCACAAAAAGTTTAGCTACTTCCCCTACACGTCTTATATTTTCTACTCTTGATTTATCATCAAATCCAAGATCTTTATTTAGACCATGTCTTACATTATCCCCATCTAAAAGATAAGTAAAGTTACCATTGTTGAAAAGTACCTCTTCTAGTGCATTTGCTATTGTTGACTTTCCTGATCCACTAAGACCTGTAAACCATAATATACATGGCTTTTGAGATGTTTTTTTTGATCTCTCTTCTTTAGTTATTTGATGATTATGCCATACAATATTACTCAAAACTACACCACCACAAAATAAGGATTAAGTAAATTTTCTTTATTGTAAGAGATAGCTGTTAGTCGTTGGTCGTTAGTCGATAAATAATCTTTTGCAGATCTTTCTGGATTGTATTGGTATGTCATTTTTCCAGACTCTCTTACAATAGCATCAGCAGCAGCAGTGTCCCATTCCATAGTTGGAGCAATTCTTGGATATATATCTGCCTCACCTGTAGCCACCATACAAAGCTTAAGGCTAGAGCCTTTAGAGTTTGTAGTTAGTAGTGGGTAGCTAGTAGTTAAATCATCAATAAATTTTTGAGTCTCTTGTGAAAGATGAGATTTACTGGCTACTACTGTAAAATCATCATCGCTATTTTTAGTAAGTGGTAACTTTTTTCTACTACTTACTACATACTTCTCACTACTGACTTTTTCTAAATATGCACCTTCATCTTTTTTTGCCCAATACATTTTTTCAATTGCTGGTGCGTATACTACACCTAAAACTGGAGTATCTTTATATATAAGTGCAATGTTTACTGTAAATTCATCATTTTTCTTTATAAACTCTTTTGTACCATCTATTGGATCAATACACCAGTAATACTCCCAATTTTTTCTTATATCATAATCTGTTTGTTTATTCTCTTCTGAGATTATTGGTATATTTGGATATAATTTTTCTAAACTACTACAAATAATTTTATTTGCTCTAAGATCAGCTTGAGTAAGTGGTGACTTATCATCTTTATACTCAACTTGGAAATCTTTTTTATAGATCTCCATGATCACTTTACCAGCTTCTTTTGCTATATTTTTTACATCTTCTATATTTATATTATTTAACAATTTTTTTCCTTTAAATACCATGCATACATTGTTTTTATGCCATCTTCTAACTCAACTTTATGTTTCCATCCAAGACTATGAAGTTTAGATGGATCTGTAAGTTTTACCATTGTTCCATCTGGCTTTTCTGTATTGAAGTACAATTTACCTTTAAACCCAATAATGTTTTTTATAAGTTCGGCTAGTTCACCTATAGATATATCTACTCCTGTTCCTATATTTAGGTGGATATTTCTGATTTCATCAGAAAATCCAGTTTGTAGCGGGTAGTTTGTAGTGGGTAGTGATTTTTGCACGATCTCTTCAAAGTCTGTATTTTCCATAAGGTAAATGCAAGCATCTGCCATATCTTCACTATATAAAAATTCACGTCTAGGTTTTCCTGACCCCCATATCTCTACACTAGTTTTCAGTGTACGGTTCTCAGTATTCAGTTTTTTAATTCCATACTTTTCTAATATATTTAATATTTCTTTTTTAGAAGAGTTGCCATCTACATTTTCAATTGGATTAGCATTCAAATCTTGCATAATAAGATGCCAATTCTGAGCACTGATCTCTGAACACTGATCACTATCTATCAATTTTGCTAAATGTATTTTTCGTATTAAAGCTGGTAGTACATGTGACTTTTCAAGATCAAAGTTGTCATTTGGTCCATATAAATTTGTAGGCATTACAGATATAAAGTTTGTACCATATTGTAAGTTATACGACTCACACATCTTTATACCTGCTATTTTTGCTATAGCATATGGCTCATTTGTATACTCTAAGGGGCTAGTTAAAAGGCTATTCTCTTTCATTGGTTGTGGTGCATTTTTAGGATAGATACAAGTACTTCCTAAAAATAACAATTTTTCTACACCATACTTATATGCATTATGTATTACATTGTTTTGTATAGCAAGATTTTCATATATAAAATCTGCTCTATAGGTATTGTTTGCTACTATTCCACCGACTTTTGCAGCAGCTAGTATCACATACTGTGGTTTTTCTTTCTTAAAAAACTCTTCCACCTCATTTTGATTTGTTAGGTCCAACTCTTTATGTGTTCTATATACAAGATTTGTATACCCTTTTGACTCTAGATTCTTAACTATAGCAGAACCTACAAGTCCTCTGTGTCCTGCTATATATATTTTACTACTTTTATCCATCTAAGCTTACTCGTAGTAGCTCATAATCTGATAACCACCGTCTTTTAGGTATGTATCTTTTGTCATAAGTTTAAGGTCTGACTCCATCATATCATTTACTAAATCTTGTAACTTATACTCTCTATTCCAACCAAGTTTTGTTTCTGCTTTAGTAGGATCACCTAAAAGTAGATCAACTTCTGTTGGTCTAAAATATCTAGGATCTACTGCTACTATGATAGAGTTAGTAGTAGGTAGTGTGTAGTCTGTAGTATTTTTTTCTTTACTGCTTGCTATCTCGCTACACGCTACACGCTCTTTGAATACTTCTTCATCAATTCGATCAATTATTCCAACTTCATCAACCCCTATACCTTCAAATCGTAGATATATCCCACAGTATTCAAAACTAAGCTTTACAAACTCTCTTACAGTTGTAGTTTGCCCTGTTGCTATTACCCAGTCTTCTGGTTGTTCTGCTTGAAGAATCATCCACATCATTCTTACATAATCTTTTGCATGTCCCCAGTCTCTTTTTGCATCAAGATTACCAAGGTGTAACTTATCTTGAAGACCAAGGGCAATTTTAGAAGCTGCTCTTGTTATCTTTCTAGTTACAAAAGTTTCACCTCTTACTGGTGACTCGTGATTGAAAAGGATTCCATTACAAGCAAACATACCGTATGCTTCTCTATAGTTTACTGTTATCCAGTATGCATACATCTTTGCTACTGCATATGGGCTTCTTGGATAAAACGGTGTTGTTTCACTTTGTGGAGTTTCTTGCACTTTTCCATATAGTTCAGAGGTACTTGCTTGATAAATCTTTGTTTTTTCAATTAATCCTAGTAGTTTTACAGCCTCTAATATTCTAAGTGTCCCTGTACCATCAGCATTTGCCACATATTCAGGTGTCTCAAAAGATACTGCCACGTGAGACATAGCCGCAAGATTATATATCTCATCAGGTTGAGTCTCTTGGATAATTCTAGTTAAATTCATACTGTCAGTCATATCGCCATAATGAAGTATTAAGTTTCTATTTTGCACATGTGGATCTTGATATAGATGATCTATCCTATCTGTATTAAAAAGTGAGCTTCTTCTTTTTATACCGTGTACAATATAACCTTTTTTTAGTAAAAATTCTGCTAGATAACTTCCATCTTGTCCTGTAATACCTGTAATAAGTGCTACTTTTTTATCTTCCATTATATATCCTCTTTTATTAATTCTAGTAATTTTTCTTGGTAGTTTAATGCAGTTTTTTCATCAACTGCTTCAAATCTTGTAACTAGTTTCGGTGTAGTGTTAGAAGCTCTAACTAACCCCCATCCATCTTCAAATACAACTCTTACTCCATCTACTGTAATAATCTCTTTTATTAAGGGAAAGCCTAATGGAGGATTTGATAGTTTTTCTTTTAGTTCATCTATAATGATAAATTTTCTATCTTCTGTTGTATCTATATTTATCTCATCTGTTGAGAATAATTGTGGTAGTTTTTCATACTCTTGATCATAGTCAAAACCATTGTTAAGTAACTCTAAAGCTCTTAGGGTTGAGTATATAGCATCATCATATCCAAAGTATCTGTCATTAAAAAAGATATGCCCTGATACTTCTGCTGCAAAAGAGGCATTAGTTTCATTGATCTTTACTTTTAGATTACTATGTCCTGTTTTGTACATGATAGCTTTTCCGTAACTATTTATAGTATCATACATAATTTGGCTGCACTTCACTTCACCTATAACAGTAGGGTTTTTTATAAACCTAGAAAAGAATAGTGCTAATATATCCCCTTTAAAGTTATATTTTTGAGATAAGACAGCTATACGATCTGCATCGCCATCATAAGCAAATCCTAAAGCATATTGCTTTGTATCAAGCTCTTTTTTAATATCTATTAGGTTATGTGCGTCACTTGGGTCTGGATGATGATTTGGAAAGGTTCCATCCGGCTCCTCAAAAATAATATGATGAGATATATTTAGACCGTCTAGTATATCTCTTAAAACTACTCCAGCTACTCCATTACCACAGTCAAATACAAACTTTTTATCTTTTAAATCAAGATGTTTAAACTCTTTTATCATGTAGTTGGTATATTCTTGTTTTGTATCTATTTTAATAGTTGCTGTATCATCTTCAATAGATATATCACTCTTCATTACTTTATCACCTAAAGCATAGATCTCTTCACCAAAAAACGGTCCTTTATCAAGTGTTATTTTAAAGCCGTTATATTCAGGTGGATTGTGCGAACCTGTAATCATTATAGATGCTGCTATATCTTTACCCTCATTTGATATATAGTTTGAGAAGTAGTTAATTGGAGTTGCTGCCAATCCCATATCTAGTACTTCTAATCCAGCTTTTTTCAGACCTGAAGTTAACCACTCTTTTAAGATTGGTGAGTGAGTTCTAGCATCGTATCCAACCGAGATATATTTTGCATTGTTAATTTTATTTAACACTTCTAGTGCAAAAAAATAGCCTATCTTCTTAACATTTTCTTCATTTAACTCTTTTTTAAAGATACCACGAATATCATACTCTCTAAATATTGATTTAGTCATTTGACTCCCTTTTAAAATCATCTTCAATTCTTACTATATCATCCTCTCCGGTATACTCACCAACTTGTGCTTCTATAAGGACTACGGGTATTTTTCCATTGTTTTCTAGCCTATGTATTTGACCCATTTTTATATAGGTTGATTCATTTGGTCTAACAACTGATATTTTATCATCTATGGTAACAGTTGCTGTTCCTGATACAACTATCCAGTGTTCATTTCTATGGTAATGTTTTTGTAAAGAGAGTCTTTTGCCGGGTTTTACCTCTATCCTTTTTATCTTATATCCTGGGCTATCTTCAAGTACTGTATAAGTACCCCAAGGTCTATGTCCGGTTAGATGAATATTGTGTAGTTGAGTATCTTTTTTAACTTCACTTACAATTTGTTTTACTTTTTGAGAACTACCTTTTTTAGATATAAGTAAAGCATCTCCTGTATCAACTATAATACAATCCTCAATATCTACAGTTGCTATTTTTCTTTCATTTCCATAGATAAGATTATTTTTAGAGTCACAAGAGATATGATTGTTATTTATTGTATTGCCGTTATCATCTTTTGGAAGCTCCTCATATAGTGCATCAAAGCTACCTACATCTGACCAGTTTATATCTGATGGTACTACTTTTACTTTATCTGACTTTTCCATTACTGCATAATCTATACTATCTTCCGGGATACTTAACATATCATCATGTTTTATCCTAATAATACTATCAGTAGATGAATTTTCAAGTGCTTTTACAGAACTACTGTAAACCTCTGGTGAATACTTTTTCAACTCTTCTAAAAAAACACCCGCTTTAAACATAAACATACCACTATTCCAATAATAATTTCCTGCTTCTAAATAAGAAGCTGCCGCTTCTAGATTTGGTTTTTCATGGAAAGCTTTTACATTTAAGCCATAACCCAGACTACCCTCTCTACCTTTGAGATTCACCTTGTCTGCTTCAATATAGCCAAAACCAGTTTCAGCAAAGGTGGGTGTTATTCCAAAAGTTACAAGATTATTCTCTTCTGCTAGTTGTTTTGCAGTTTGTAATACTTTTTTATATTCTTCCTCATCTTTTATTAGATGATCACTTGGAGTTACCAGTACTAGTTCATCCTTTGGAAGTGCTAGACAAGCTAAAGCAATTGCAGGTGCTGTATTTCTCCCAACTGGTTCTAATAAGTATTTATTGTTTGTTTGTTCCAATTCTTCTAACTGATCTAAAGCTAGAAAGTATTGTTCTGCATTTGATACTATAAATTGACTGTCACACACTTTAGAGTTTCTTTCAACGGTAAGTTGAAATAGAGATTTATCATTGAAAAGTTTCACAAACTGTTTTGGCATAAGAGTTCGACTTATTGGCCATAGTCTTGTACCTGAGCCGCCACATAGTATTATATTAGTCATTTATATTTATCCTTTTAACTATCACTATTAAATATATCTCTAGTATAAACTTTATTTTTTACGTCATTTATACTATCTTCTAGTCTATTTGCCACTATTAGATCACTGATAGTTTTAAACTCATCTAAACTTTTCATAACTTTTGAGTTAAAGAAGCTTTCATCTTTCATAGTAGGTTCATATATAACTACCGCTATACCTTTTCGAGGAAAGTTTGTACTCATGCTGCGTTCCTTGCACAAGTACAATCGCTATTGTCCTCTCCTGTTCCTGCTATGGCTATTTTATATTTTATAATTTTTTCATTTTTATCAGACATTCTCTATATATTACCTTCTCATTATATTCAATTTTTAAATCTTATATAAATAACACTTGAATTTAACTAAAATTCAATTTCTCTTTCAATATAAGCTTACCTGTTTCAACACCTGGCTGATCATATGTGTTTATCTGTACAAACTTTCCTACAACAGAGGTAAGCAACTGATAACTATACATAAGTTGTGCTATATTATATTCATCTTGTCTATCTATTGTTATTACGTCAAATGGAATATCTTTATGTTCTTTTACAGCTTCTATAGTTGAATCTGCTTGACTATCTATAAGTTTTGCAAATTCAAGAGTATCAATATAATCTAAGTCTTCAAAACCTTCCAAACTATTTGAGGGGATGATTGTATCATCTTGAAAATCGGCAATTTTTATAAAAGTTACCGTTTTATCCCTTGACCCCTCCATAATAAGCTGTAAAAAGGAGTGTTGATCAACAGGACCTATAAGTCCTATAGGTGTAAGTGCTTGTCTTGTACCGTTTATATTTATCTTCCCTAAACTTTCACCCCATAGCTGTATATACCACTTATTAAAACCCTCTAAAGCTGATGAGTAACTAAAAAGTACATTGATATTAAATCTATTTTTATTTTCTACTAAAAATCTACCTTTTTCCATAATTGAATTATAAAACTCCCCTTGAGTAAAAAAGCTCTCTTTTACTTTTTTAGCACCTAGTAGCATATTATCTATATCTACACCTACTATTGCAAGAGGGAGAAGTCCCACAGGTGAAAATACAGAAAATCTACCACCTACATTTTTAGGTATCTCAAAAGTTTTCATAGAGTTTTTTAAAGCATATGACATAAGTTTACTATCTGTTTCACTTACTATTACACAATTAGAAGAGTCTACTTTTACAAGAGAACTTATATATTTAAAAATACTTATCGTTTCTATAGTAGTACCTGATTTACTAATAATAATAAACAAAGTGTTATCTAGATCTATATTATTTAAACGTGATTTTATATCAGTTGGATCAGTAGACTCAAAAAAACTCAATATTTTCTCAAACTGATTTGACCTTTGTAAGAAGTTGTATATAGCGTAAGTACCCAAAGTACTTCCCCCTATACCAACAACAGCTATATACTTTTGTTTTACTGTTTTTGCAAAATCTCTTATATGTTTCGTATCTTGTAATGGAAGATTATAATATCCTATTGAATCAGTTTCACCTTTTATTGCTTCAAAAATTATTTCATTTGACTTTATTTGATAAAAATTTTTTGTATATTTCACTTTGTTTTCTCATAAAAGTAATTTGTAGCTTCTACAAACCCCTCAACACTTCCACAATCAAATCTTTTACCGTCAAATTTAAACCCTAAAACTTTAGAATTTTTAGTCTGATCTAAAAGTGCATCGGTTATTTGTATCTCCCCACCTCGTCCCGGTTTTGTTTCTCTTAAAATATCGAAAATATCAGGTGTAAGTATATACCTGCCAATAATAGCCATATTTGAAGGTGCATCTTTTGGCTCAGGTTTTTCAACCATATTATCTATCTCAAAGATACCATCTTCTATCTCACGACCGGAGATCACACCGTATTTATTAGTATCCTGACTAGGAACTTCCTCTATTGCTACTATTGAGCATCTATACTTTTCATAAAGTTTTACCATTTGTGATAAAACTCCATTGTTTAAGTCATTATCACACAGATCATCAGCAAGCACAACAGCAAAAGCTTCTTCATGCCCGATAAGTGTTTCACCGCTTAATATTGCATGACCTAGACCTTTCATCTGAACTTGTCTTGTATAACTAAACGTACACCTGTCTATAACTGATCTTATCTCAGTTAGGTAGTGTTCTTTACTTGTGTCTTTTATTTGGTGTTCTAGTTCATAAGATATATCAAAATGGTCTTCAATAGCTCTTTTACCTCTCCCTGTTACTATAGCCATAGTATCAATACCGGCTTCAATAGCTTCCTCCACACCATACTGAATAAGTGGTTTAGTAAGTATAGGCAGCATCTCTTTTGGTGTTGCTTTTGTTGCAGGTAAAAATCTTGTCCCGTAACCTGCTGCAGGGAATAAACATTTTTTAATCATCTTTAATATTTTCTCCTAACTTTTTTATTTATATTATTCAACAGTAACACTCTTAGCCAAATTCCTAGGCATATCCACATCATTCCCAAGCCTGATACTTATCTCCATAGCTAAAAGCTGAAGCACCACAAGCATCTCAAAGAACTCAAGCATATAATGATCTGTTTCCTTTGTTCTTATAAAATCATCCGAAAGCTCAAAATCAAGTGGGCTTATAGCACATATGGTACTGTCCCTTGCACTTAGTTCCTCTACGTTTGATTTTATCTTTTCATAGTGTAGGTTCTTTGGCATTAGAGCTATGGTAAACAGTTCCGGGTCTGCTAGGGCAATTGGTCCGTGTTTCATCTCCCCTGCCGGGTAACCTTCTGCGTGAAGGTAGCTTATCTCTTTTAGTTTTAGTGCACCTTCTAATGCTAGGGGGAAGAATACGTCACGACCTATAAAGAAGAAACCGTGACCGTGAAGGTATCTTTTTGATAGTCTTTTAGATTTTTCATGTAGTTTATCTTCCACTTTTAAGCTTTTTGGAACCTCTCTTAGTACTTTTAGTTCTGTTTGCAGTTTATCATTGTCTATAGTGCCTCTTTGTTTTGCAAAGTATAGGCTCATCATCCATAGAACAACAGTTTGCGTAGAGAATGCTTTTGTTGAGGCTACCCCTTTTTCAATTCCTGCTCGTGTAAGGATAGTGGCATCTGCCAGTCTTGTCATAGATGAGTTGTCTACGTTACATACAGCCAAGCTTTTAAGTCCTGCATTTTTTGCCATCTTTAGAGCTTCTAGTGTATCTGCTGTTTCACCGCTTTGAGATATAACTATAAAAAGTGTATCTTTAGTTAAAAGGGGTTCTTTGTATCTAAACTCACTTGCAATCTCTACGGAGCATCTAACTTTTGTGATCCTCTCAAAAAGGTAGCTTGATGTTAGTGCTGCATGATAGCTTGTACCGCAGGCACATATTTTTATCTCGTTTATTCCGTCTATAATTGATGGGTCTATCTCATCAAACACTATACCTTCATCGTTTATTCTCCCAAGCATAGAGTCTATTACTACATCCGACTGCTCATATATCTCTTTTTCCATAAAGAATCTGTAGCCCTCTTTTTGAGCAAACTGCTTTGAGGTTGGAAGTGTTGACCATACTACATCGGTGCTAAACCCTAAAGATGAGTTTGTAGCTACTCCGCTTACTCCGTCTTCAAGATAAACCACATCTTTTGCATGACCTATTAGAGGTGCATCTGATGAAGCAAAAAATATCTCATTTGTCTCTTTGTTTTTTGCAACTGCCAAAGGGGAACCGTGTTTCATAAAAAACACTTTGTTTGGTTCAGACTTTGTTATAAGTAAAATAGAGTAGGCACCTTGAAGTTTTGATATGGTTTGCATAAAAGCATCATCTGCATCGTTTGAGATCTTGAAATAGTTTTCAAAAAGGTGTACTATAACTTCCGTATCTGTTTGAGATACGAATTTATGCCCCTTGCTTAAAAGTTCATCTTTTAGCTCTTTGTAGTTTTCAATGATACCGTTGTGTACTACGTATGAGTATTCCCCTAGGTGTGGGTGTGCGTTTAATTCTGTAGGTTTTCCGTGTGTTGCCCATCTTGTGTGCCCTATACCTGTTTGGGTTGTTTTTGATTGGTGATTAGTGGTAGCTGTTTGGTTTACTTTCTCTTCCAGGTTTTTTATTTTTCCTACAGCTTTATAAACTTCAATATCATTATCTTGAAGTATTGCTATACCTGCACTGTCATAACCTCTGTATTCAAGTTCTTTTAAACCCTCTATTAGAATTTTGCTTGTATCTTTACTTCCTATATATCCAACTATTCCACACATA
>JAYEMD010000043.1:0-22196 GCA_034717895.1 Campylobacterota bacterium
AACAATACACCTAATAGAAGATGTATCTTCAGCATCAAAAGAACAGATGACCGGAATTGAACAGATAAACGATGCAGTTACAATGCTTGATAAGGTAACACAGGAAAATGCACACGAAGCAAACTCCGTTGCACAAATAGCATCGGACGTAAGTAATATGGCAAACCATCTGGTTGCAGATGCACAAGCAAAAAAGTTTCATGAGTAAATAAAAAGAGAAACAGGCTAAGTGGAAACTATATAAAAAACCTTATCATTTTTCTAAATATAACTACACTCAAACTTCTTTTTATAAAACTTCTTCTCTCTTTTATAAGATTGTTGCACGTCCGCTTTTCATTACAACCGTATCCTCAATCCTCACACCGAACTTATTGCTAAGATAGATACCCGGTTCTACCGTAAATACCATATTATCTTCAATAACAATATCAGATCTTGAACTTATATTTGGATACTCATGTATATCAAGCCCTACTCCGTGACCTGTACTGTGTACGAAATATTTACCGAAACCTTCTTTCTCTATAATATCTCTTGCTATTTTATCTATATAAGAAGCTTTCATCCCGCTTCTTGCTTTACTTATAGCTGTTTGTTGGGCTTTTAGAACTATATCGTAGATCTTCTGCTCTTTTTTTGAACTAAAGTGTTGTTCTCTTTTGAAATTAATTTTACGGTTAAACAAACTTGTGCAGGTTCTGTCACTGCAGTACCTTTTATACTTTACGCCTGCATCCACAAGTAAAAGATCATTTTGCTTTAGTTTTAGTGTAGTTGGTAGGGCATGTGGTTTTGCACTGTTTTGGTTTACGGCAATTATTGGATCAAAACTAAGATCAAGTTCCCCTTTTTGGGTAAGGTACTCTTTTATCTTGAAAAACAGGAACTTTTCACTTTTACCTTCACCGTTTTTTTTAAGATACTTAGCAAATTTTTTAAAACCATCTCGTCCTAGATCCATAGCTTTTTTAATAAGCTTTATCTCATCATCTGTTTTTACTATCCTTTTTAACTTTGAAAAGTTAGATTTTTGAATAAAATTGATATGAAGAGAATCTTTTAATTTTTCATAGGTAAGGAGATTAAAATCATTTGGGTCAAAGTGTAGTTTTTTAATTTTGAATTTTTTAAGAAGTTTTCTTGTTTCCTCTATAAGATCATTTGCAATTATCGTTTCGCAGTTTACGGCAAAAAGTTTTGCTTCTATTTCATATCGTCCGTCGGTGATAAAATAGTTATCACCGTTTAGACTTAAAAATATCACATTATCGCAACTGTATCCACACTCAAAGTAAACTGCATTTTCATTTCGCAGAATATAGTTTTTCATGGTCTTTAAGCTTGTGGCTGCTCTGCTTGTGCCTGAGCAGCTGCTTGAGATTGTTTAAATTCATTTATTATCTGCATTAAAGCGATAAGACCCATATGGTATCCAAATGGTCCAAAACCTGTTATAACACCTAAACTTGATGTAGCTGTTATAGATTTTTGTCTGAACTCTTCCCTTTTATAGATATTAGAGATATGCACTTCAACAACAGGAATATTAACAGCACTGATTGCATCTGCAATTGCTATACTTGTGTGGCTGTAAGCTGCAGGATTGATAATAACACCGTCAACTGTTCCTAAACACTCTTGTATCTTATCAACTATCTCACCCTCTAAGTTACTTTGAAAAAACTCTAACTCAACTCCGTTTTGTGCCGCACTTGCTTTCATCTGTTCGTGAATTTGATCTAAAGTCATTGGTCCGTAAATATTTTGCTCTCTAATTCCAAGCATATTTAGGTTTGGTCCTTGAATTACTGCTATTTTCATTTTTATCCTTTTATATTATTTTTTTGGTATAATAGCTAAAACTTCATAAGAAGATAATAACTATAGTATAATAACGGAGTCATATGAAAATTTTACGTGCTGATTGGCTGTTGATTTGTGATGAAGAATTTAACATCATAAAAAACGGTGCGATTGTATTTGATAAAACCATACAGGAAGTTGGTACTTTTGAGCAGATAAAACAGCTCCATGAAGATAAAAAAATAGAATATCTCGGTGAAAACTCTGTTTTGATGCCGGGACTTATAAATACTCATGTACATCTTGAATTCTCAAGTAATAAAACTACCCTAAAATACGGAAGTTTTGTTGATTGGCTTTTTTCTGTTATTACAAACAGGGAAGAGATAATAGAAAAATCAACAACAAAACTAATAGATAGTGAACTTAAAAAGATGATCCGTAACGGCACGACAACCATTGGAGCTATAAGTTCTTACGGCTTTGATATGCAGCCTTGTATTCACTCACCTATAAACGTAGTATATTTTACGGAGGTTCTTGGAAGCAAAGCAGATATGATAGATACACTTTTTGCAGATTTTAAAGCTAAACTTAAAACTGCACAACAAAATAAAAAAGATAATTTCATACCTGCGGTGGCTATACACTCACCCTACTCTACTCACCCTTTTTTAATAAGGGAGGTTCTTAAAATCGCACGTGAGAATCATATGGCGGTTTCTACACATTTTCAAGAGAGCAAAGCTGAAAATGACTGGCTTAACTACAGTGAAGGTGAATTTGAAACATTTTTCAAAGATATGCTTGACCAGCATAAATCTTTACAAAAACCGAGTGACTTTTTATATCAATTCAAAGATATAGACAATCTTAGCTTTACACACTGTGTTGAGGCAAATGAAAGTGAACTTCAACAGATAAAACAGCTTGGAGGAACTATAATACATTGTCCAAACTCAAACAGGCTTTTAAGCAACGCCTCACTAAACCTAAGCTACCTAGATGATATACCGCTTGCTATGGGTACTGACGGACTTAGTTCAAACCATACTTTAAATATGTTTGAGGAGTTAAGAAGTGCATTTTTTATCCATACAAATTTTACACCGGAAAAGTTATCTAAAAAACTGTTAACTGCTGCAACTAAAGGTGGAGCTGATGCTCTTGGATTAAAAAAAGGGGTACTTAAAAAAGGGTATGATGCGGATATCATCTGCTTTAAGCTTCCCGATAACTGTGAAGACGATAATATAGCAACATCAGTACTTCTTCATACAACAAATGCCGACAAAGTATATATAAAGGGAAAAAATGAATTTCATAAGTAAACTATTCTGGCCTGTAACGGCTCCAATAAAATTTATACAGGAAAACTTTAAAACAGTGCTATTCCTAACTCTACTGTATCTTCTTTTTTACGTAAATTCAGATACGCAGAATATTGACAAAGCAAATCTTCAAACAATAGACCTAAGCGGTCCTATAATGAGTTCAAAAAAGATACTTGAAAAAATAGATGAAGCAAAAGAGAATAAAAATATAAAAGGGGTGCTTTTAAACGTAAACTCTCCCGGAGGTGCCGTAGCACCGTCTGTTGAGATAGCATATGCTATTAAAGAGCTAAATGCCATAAAACCTGTAGTTGCTTACGCAAACGGTACAATGGCAAGCGGAAGCTACTATGCTTCAATATATGCAAGTAAAATAATAGCAAACCCGGGAAGTATGATAGGAAGCATCGGTGTTATTATGCAAAGTGTAGATGCAAGCGAGCTTATGTCAAAAATAGGTGTTAAATCTCAAAGCGTAAAAGTGGGTCAATACAAAGAAGCAGGAACTCCTATAAGAACCTGGACAAAAAAAGAGAGAGAGGAGCTTCAAAAGATCACACAAAACACTTATGATATGTTTGTAAGTGATGTGGCAAAAGCAAGAGGTCTAAAAAAAGAGGATCACACAGTATATGCAGATGCACATATCTTTACGGCATCTTTGGCACATAAGGTAAAACTTGTAGATGAAGTTGCAACAAGAACAAGAGCAAAAAAGTTAGTTGAGGAGTTAAGTAAAGTAGATAAACCTATCTGGACAAAAGAGGACAAGATGGATAAGTTTATGGAAAAACTTACAAGTAGTGCCATAGCACAGATTACAAATAATGTAAATGGTCTTATGGCTTTCTAAAAGGTTTCAAAATGGAAGAGGAGTTAGAATTAACCAATGATGAGTTAAAAAAACTTTTTATCGATAAAAAGATTGTAGATACCGGAAAAGGGTGGTACTATGAGGGGAAAGAGATAGAGATACTAGCTGTTCATAAACTTGAAACAAAATATTTAAGAGACGTTGCAAATTCTAATAGTTATAAAATACGATGGAAAGAGAAATAAGGATAAAAATATAAATGACTTTAAAAGAAAAACTTGAAAATAATATAAGACTAAATATGGACGATGCTCTTGCTTTGTATGATATGGAACTATTGGAGCTTGGAAAATATGCTTCAAAAATAAGAGAAGAGAAGTTTGATAGAAAAACATACTATAATGTAAACAGACATATAAATCCTACAAATATCTGTAAAGATGTATGCCAATTTTGTGCATATAGCGCAAGTAGAAAAAACCCGAACCAATACACTATGACACATGAAGAGATATTAGATGCTGTTGAAAAAAGTGTACAAAACGGTATAAAAGAGGTTCATATAGTTTCAGCGCACAATCCAAATACGGGTTTACAGTGGTATCTTGAGATTTTTAAAAAGATAAAAGAGAGATATCCGCAACTTCATGTAAAAGCATTAACTGCTGCCGAGATACATTTTTTAAGCCAAGAGTACAATAAATCGTATAATGAAATTATTGATATGATGTGTGAGTACGGTGTAGATTCTATGCCCGGAGGCGGAGCAGAGATCTTTGACGAAGGTATAAGAAAAAGAGTTTGCGGTGGAAAAGTAGACTCAAAACAATGGCTTCAGATACATGAAACTTGGCATAAAAGAGGAAGAAAATCAAATGCAACAATGCTGTTTGGTCATATTGAGTCTAGAGAACATAGAATAGACCATATGTTAAGACTAAGAAAACTTCAGGATAAAACCGGAGGATTCAACGCTTTTATACCTCTTGTATACCAAAAAGAGAACAACTTCTTAAAAGTTACAAACTTCCCCACTGCACAAGAGATATTAAAAACATTTGCCGTTAGCAGAATAGTTTTAGACAATATACCAAGCCTTAAAGCTTACTGGGTAACTTCATCCATAAAACTGGCACTCTTGGCTCAAGAGTTTGGAGCAAACGACCTAGACGGTACAATTGAAAAAGAGTCAATAAATAGTGCAGCGGGTGCGGCAAGTGCAAACGGCATGAAACAAAACGAGTTTGTAGAGCTTATAAAAAACAGCGGTTTTGAACCAATTGAGAGAGACAGCTTATACAACGAATTAAACTAAACTAAAGGTAAAACCATGCAAAAATATAATGAACTAAACGATGAGGAGAAAAGAGTAATTCTTCATAAAGGTACACAAAGAGCATTTACGGGTAAGTATTTTGATAATAAAGAGGATGGAGTATATAGCTGTAAACAATGTGATACACCCCTTTTTGATTCCCAGTCAAAATTTGACAGCGGTACGGGATGGCCAAGCTTTGATGATGCGATAGGCGACTCCGTAAAAGAGCTTCCCGATGCGGATGGAAGAAGAGTTGAAATCGTATGTGCAAACTGCGGCGGTCATCTGGGTCATGTATTTAAAGGGGAAGGTTTTACTACTAAGAGCACAAGGCACTGTGTAAATTCCATCTCACTAAACTTTACAAAAAATAATAATTAATAACAATTTGTAACTATTGAATAAAAAATATACAATAGACTAATGATAATTTGACGAAAAAAAAGATATAATTCAACAAAATAATAATTATAAGGGTAAAAATGAGAAATCTATCCATAAAAGCAAAATTATACATTATATTAGCAATCGGTACAATAGGAAGCTTTCTAGTTGGTATATTTGTAAACAGCAAATTTAGCGATATTGCACAAACCAATCCTGATATAGCCAGCGGATTAACGGCTATTAATATTTATATTGCGGTTCTTATCATTATAGATGCAGCTGTTGTTTTTATAGTTGCAGGTCAGATCAACGAATCAATTAGAGGTATCAGTAAAGGTATCGGCGGTTTTTTTGATTATTTGGAACATAAATCATCAAGTTTTGAACCAATTGATATAAAAAATAATGACGAGATAGGTTTTGTCTCAAAAGAGATAAACACTCATGCTGCAAATACAAAAGCCTCTATAGAGCAGGATAAAAAACTTTTAGAAGATACTAAAATCGTACTAAACAGAGCATGTAACGGCTGGTTCTCCCAACATGTTGAACAATCATCTTCAAACCCTATGTTAAATGAAGTAAAAATACTTATTAACGATATGCTTGCTAATCAAAAAGCAAGATTTATATCTATAAATGAACTTCTTGAGGAGTACGGTAATCAAGACTATCGAAGAAAACTTGTACTTGACGGTATCGAAAGCGGCGGGGTTTTTGAAAAGCTTATCAAAGAAGTTAACCATGTACAAGATACGATTACTAAAATACTTGTAGAGAACAAGTCAAACGGTCTTACATTAGATAGAAGCAGTGATATACTTCTTGAAAATGTTGCAGTACTTAATAAAAACTCAACCCAAGCAGCTGCCTCTTTGGAAGAAACAGCAGCGGCAATTGAACAGATCACAAGTAATATATCTAATAATACGGAAAATGTTGTAAGTATGTCTGGTTTCGCATCGGAAGTTACCGCTTCCGCAACTAAAGGTGAAGGACTTGCATCTCAAACTACTACTGCTATGGATGAGATCAATAAAGAGGTAACGGTAATTAGTGAAGCTATTACGGTTATTGACCAAATATCTTTCCAAACAAATATCCTTTCACTAAATGCCGCAGTTGAAGCGGCAACGGCAGGGGAAGCAGGAAAAGGGTTTGCAGTTGTTGCACAGGAGGTTAGAAATCTGGCTTCCAGATCTGCAGAAGCGGCTAATGAGATAAAATCTCTGGTTGAAAATGCAACCGCTAAAGCAAACAGCGGTAAGAATATTGCCGATGAGATGATCCAGGGGTACGGTGGATTAAATGAAAATATTTCAAAAACAATTGATCTAATAAGAGATGTAGAAACTGCATCAAAAGAGCAGCAAGCAGGTATAATCCAAATAAATGATGCTGTAAATTCACTTGACCGGCAAACACAACAAAATGCTAATATTGCAAGTCAAAGCAATGAGATAGCCGTAGAGACAGATACCATAGCTAAACTTGTAGTATCAAATGCAAATGAGAAACAATTTAACGGAAAAGATGATGTTAAAGCAAAAAACGGAGCTTCTAGTAGATCTAATGCTGCAAAGGGTTTTACACAGTCCTCAACAGTAAAACAAACTCCGAAAATAAATAACTCTCCAAAACCTGCACCCTCTAAACAGATAACTCCCGTAACATCAAATACAACTGATGACGAGTGGGCAAGCTTCTAACTAGAATTTAGATATAATAGTTCCATAGAAATATTATGGAGTTATTATGCGAGCAATAGAACTATTTAAAACCATCACTGCAATTCCAAGATGCAGTGGAACACATCAACCTTTTATGGATTTTTTAAAAGATTTTTCACTACAACAAAACTTTATATGTAAAATAGACGGTGCAAATAATATTTTATGTTATAAAGAGGATAAAACACCGCAAATATGCTTACAGTCACACTATGATATAGTTTGTCTTGAAGAGGGAAAAGTTCCCCGGATAATCGAACAAGACGGATACCTTAAAGCAAAAGACTCAACACTTGGAGCAGACAACGGCATGGGGTGTGCTTATATGCTTGCACTTATGGAAGAGGGTGTAAATGCTGAATATCTTTTTAGCTGTGATGAGGAGATAGGACTAATCGGAGCTAATAATATAGAACATAAACTCAAGTCTCTATATATGTTAAACCTTGACAGTGAGATGGAAGGTGAGATATGTATAGGGTGTGCAGGGGGTGTAGATATTTTTGCCCTTAACCAAAAGGGTGAATATATAAAAAATCTTGACAATAAAACTTTATACGAGATATCTATAGATAATCTTGACGGCGGTCACAGCGGTGTGGATATAGACAAAAATATACCAAACGCACTTAAACTTATAGCAAAAACCGCTAAAGAGTGTGATGCTGATCTTCTTGATATAAACGGTGGGGAGAGGATAAACTCTATCCCTAAAAGTGCAAAGGCTATCATTGCTTCAAATAATACTCCTATATCTTCCCATAAGGGTATGAATATATCCATAATAGATGACAAGAGTAAACACTACAAAAAACTTGACAGGGGTATATTAAACTTTTTATATACTTTTGCTAACGGCGTAAGAGGATATGACAAAGAGTTAGATGTTGTACTTAGTTCTATAAACTTAGCTGTCGTACACAACGGTATGGATGGTCTTAAAGTAAGTATTAGTGCAAGAAGTATGGATAATGAGGAGCTTGAGATAATAAAAAATGAGACTATAGAGCTGTTAAAGATATTTGGTTTTGAAGTAACAACGGAGGGTAAATACCCCGCATGGAAACCGACAAATAACCACTTTAACGAAGATATATTAAAAATATATAAGCAAACCGTGCCAAGTGCAACCCTAAATGCTATCCATGCGGGACTTGAGTGTGCCATATTTAAAGAAAAATACCCTAAGATTCAAGTTTGTTCCATAGGACCGAATATCTATTTCCCACACTCAAACAGAGAAATGTGTGAGATAAACTCTGCAATAAAACTTTTTAATATCACAAAGCAGATTGTTGAAAAGTATAATTAAATATATAATAAAATTAGTTATACTAAAACGGGAGATGGGTCATAACAAATAAAAGAGTACTACTTATTATCTTTCTACTTATCAATATAGTTATATACTACGGTATAGATCATATAAAAAGTAAATGGGTTGATTCCCTAAGAGATTCCCATTTGCAAAATCTTGAAATACACTATAAGACCTTGTTGTATCAACAAAAGAATCTTGCGGACTCAACTTATGAAGAGACTATCAATACAAATAGAGTGTTAGATATACTTACTCAGGCAAACGAAAAAGAGATAACAACAAATCAACTTGCAAAATTAAGAAAAGAACTTTTAGAGCTTTTAAATCCAAAATATCAACTTTTAAAAAAACAAGGTGTACTGCAATACCATTTTGTATTTCCCGATAATAAAGTATTTTTAAGGGTACACAAAACCGATAAGTACGGCGATGATCTAAGTAGTATAAGAAAAGATTTTGCTTTTACTAATAAATACAAACAAAATATACGTGGATTTCAACAAGGTCGTACCGCACATGGGTTTAGAAATGTATACCCTTTGTTTAACAAAGAGAAAAAACATTTAGGAGCTTTGGAGATCTCATTTTCTAGTGAACTTTTTCAAGAATATCTTACAAAAATAAATAAGATACATACCCACTTTTTAGTAGATAAAAAAATATTTTCTATAAAAACCTGGAAACGGGAAGGGATGATACAAAATTACCTTACAAGCAGTGAAAATGAAAACTATATGATGGCTATGACAAAACATCATCATAAAGAGCAATGTATTGTATACAACGGTAAAAGAATCAATAAATATAAAAAAGAGATCTCTAAAAAAATGGCTATGGATGAAAAATTTACTCTTATTGTTGTAGACGATTTAAAAGAAGAGGATATTATAATATCTTTTTACCCTATAAAAGACAGTGTTACAAATGATGTTACCGCATGGATAGTTTCTTACGAGAATGGTGAATTTATAACTTATCTGGGGTATAGTGCAAAAATTATAAATATTGTAATGTTACTTCTGAGTATTATTGTTTTGGTCTTTATCTATCATGTTTCAAAACAAAAAGAGACTCTTGATACGGAGGTTAAGAAAAAAACAAAAGAGCTTCTGGAGTTTAACAAAAATCTAGAGGCAAAAGTAAAAGAGGAAGTAAATAAAAATATTAAAAAAGAGAGGCAACTTTTAGAACAGTCCAAATCTGCAGAACTAGGCAGTATGATCGGTAATATAGCACATCAGTGGAAACAACCTTTAAATGTGATCTCTTTAAATTCATCTAGTATAAAACTAGAAGCGGAACTTGGAATTTTAGAGAAAAGTGAGCTTGTAGATAAAATGGATATTTTGATCAATAAGGTTGACTATATGGCACAAACTATAAATATCTTCAGAGACTTTTTAAAAGAGACAAAAGAGTATAAAGAGCTTATACTGCAAGAGAGAATTGATATTGCACTGAATATTTCAATTGTATCCTTAAAAGATAAAGGGATAGAGTTGATAAAACAGATAGATTACGACAATCCTATAGATATAAAAATGGTAACGGGTGAGCTTGATCAGGTTATTATAAATATTATCAATAATGCAAGTGATGCCATTATTGAAAAAAGAGTAAAAAACGGCTGGGTAAAAGTTGAATTGAACAAAAACAATAATAGTGCCCTTATAACTATTGAGGATAATGCAAAAGGGATACCTGAAGATATACTTCCTAAAATATTTGATGAATATTTTACCACAAAAGCTGATGATATAGGTACGGGTCTTGGACTTCATATGAGCCGTAAAATAATTACAGAAAGTCTAAAAGGTAAAATATATGTAAAAAATACACAGAATGGAGCAAAATTCTTTATTGAGCTGCCGTTAGACTCATAGCCTTTTAAATAACTGTTTTTAGTGTCTCTATAAATAACTTTACCCCAATTTTACCATAAGACTATTTTAACTTTAAACTTTATATTAGGAAAATCATTTCTTTAAGTGTAATTATAGGATACAAATATATAATTGTCTCACTAAGGATGAAAATATGAAAATAGGTATACCAAAAGAGATAAAAAAAGATGAGTATCGTGTGGGTGCCACACCTTTAAATGTTGCTGCTTGGGTTGAAGAGGGGCATGAGGTGCTTATCCAAGCAAAAGCAGGTGAGGGAAGCGGTTTTTTAGATATTGAGTATATAAAAAACGGTGCTGTTATTATCGACCATATTGAAGAACTTTATGCAAAATCAACTTTAATAGTAAAGATAAAAGAGCCTCAACCCTTAGAGTATGATCTTTTGGAGTCTAAACATATACTGTTTTGTTATTTGCATCTGGCACCAATAAAAAAACTTGGCGAGGTGTTAGTAGATAAAGGGGTAAGTGCCATAGCTTATGAGACTGTTACTAAAAACGGTGAATTACCTCTTTTAAAACCAATGAGTGAGATAGCGGGAAAATCTGCCTTACTCTCAGGGGCTCATCACCTAAGTAAATATTGCGGTGGCGAAGGGGTATTAATAGGTGGTGCTTTGGGTGTTCAAAATGCAAAAGTACTTATAATAGGTGCAGGGGTAGTTGGAACAAATGCGGCTAAATATGCTGTCGGACTAGATGCAGATGTGACTGTTATAAACAGAACCACCCCAAAACTTGAAATATTAAAAAATCTTCTCCCCCCAATTAAAACAAAGGTATATTCAGAATCTGAGCTTGTGATCTCTTTATATGAAAGCGATATCGTAATAAGCACTGCCCTTATACAAGGCGGCTCTTCCGCTCCAAAACTTATAACAAAACAGATGCTTCCAAATATGAAAAAAGGTTCCGTTTTTGTAGATGTTGCCATAGATCAAGGCGGCACGGCAGAAACTTCAAAGCCCACAAGCCACTCCGACCCCACATATACGGTTGAGGGTGTTATACACTATTGTGTGGCAAATATCCCGGGAGCCTACCCTAAAACCTCAACACAGGCTATTACAAATGCTACTGCACCCTACGTAAGTTTTATAGCAAAAGAGGGATTTGAAAATGCAGTTAAAAAAGAGCGTTCCATATATAACGGAGTAAATGTATATAAAAATAGCTTAACCAATAAAGCTGTTGCAGACTCTTTTGGTATGAACTACAATGATCTTGATACACTTTTAGATTAAGGTTTTATAGATATATAAAGCAAATAAAGCAGTGGAAACTATTTAGAATAAAACCACATTGACCTATAGATAATAACTCCTGCTTTGTTTTTTGTATAATCAAACAGCTCCGAGTCTATGATCTTTTTTTCTTTTGAGCTTGCATGTCTGATAAAAACTTTACCATCTTTTTTTATAATAATACCCGTATGGGTAACATCTAATGCTTTGTTTTTTGTATATATCCCAATATAATCACCGTTTTTAAGTTGTGAAAGATCAATATGCTTTGGCTTTATATATGAGATAACTCTTTTTACCGTGGGGATCTGTTTTAGATACTTCTCATTTTCATTTAAGTACTTTATATCTTTTTCACATATTCCAAGATCACAAGTGATATCCTCCATAGAGTTACTTTTTACCCAGTCACTGAAAAAGTGGTTTCTTGCATGGTATGAGATCTTACCGTTTTTATATCTTGTATAGATAAGTTTTGTTTTAAAGTTTTTAAGATCTTTAGAGTTTTTCAATGCTTCAATCGTATCTATAAAGGTAAAACAGTCCAGTGCATCAAAATTTATAATTAGATTCTCTTTGGAAGTGTTTATCTTATGGTTTGAAAGAGTATTGGAGATATATTTAACACCTAAAAACTTTCTACTTAGTTTTTCTATATCTTTTTGCTCAAAGATAGAGCTGTCGTTTTTAAATTTTCCAAGGTTTATATACTCCAAAGCATAAAGATTGATAAAAGATATTGATAGTAAAAGTAGTAATTTTGACATAAGACTATTATAACTAAGTTGATTTAAAAGAAAATATTTATAAGCTTACATTAGTTAAAAAAGATATAATACAAATTAACAATTATTATGAAGGATAGATATTTTGCAAAGATATAAATTTATCTCATGGAATGTAAACGGCATACGCGCTGTTGATAAAAAAGAGTCTCTTAGATGGGTGGATGAAGATGATGTAACAATACTTGCACTTCAGGAGATAAAAGCAACGCAAGAGCAGATACCTAAGAGTGTTTTTGATAAAGAGTTTAAAAAACTTCACGTAAGCAGTTCAGCTATCAAAGGAAGATCGGGAGTGGCTTTGTATTCCGATATAGATTGGGACTATGAAGACAATTGTATGGATGTGGATATACTTGATGAGGGTAGGATAAATGAGGTACATTTTAAATTAGGGGATAAAGAGATAGCTTTCTTTAACGTATACTTTCCAAACGGAAAAAAAGATGAAGAGAGGCTAAACTACAAACTTGCATTTTATGACAGATTTTTAGAGCATTGTGAAGCTTTAAAAAAACAGGGGAGGTCTATTATTATCTGTGGAGATCTAAACACGGCACACAAAAGTATAGATCTGGCACGACCAAAAGCAAATGAAAAAACCTCAGGGTTTTTACCCATTGAAAGAGAATGGGTTACGAAGTTCTTATCATACGGATATATAGATACCTTTAGGGAAATACATGGAGATGAACCTCATAACTACAGCTGGTGGAGCTATAGAGCAAATGCAAGAGCCAACAATGTAGGGTGGAGGATAGACTACTTTTATGTAAGTGAAGATTTAAAAGATAATGTAGTAGATGCTTCTATTATGGACAAGATAGAAGGAAGTGATCACTGTCCCGTAGTTTTGGAGATGGAGTTTTAGTATGAACTTTGAGAAATATATAAAAGAGTGGTCAAGTTTGAAGTTTGACAGAAACAGCAGGTTTGTATTACTTATAGTATATGGTCTTATTATGTTCTCTACCATAGCCAGTGAGATCAATACGGTGGTTTTTATACTTTTATTTGTAGTGATCCCTGCTGCTATATATTTTTATGTTAAAAAGATATTTCCAAAAAATAGATAGTTTAGAGGTGCCCTATATAAAACTTTTCCTTTTATGATATAATTCCACTATGAAATTAAGTAACAAAGCAAAAAATATAGCACAATCGGAAATAAGAGCCATGTCTATTTTGTGTGCACAACACAAGGGACTGAATATGGCACAAGGTCTTTGTGATCTTGAAGTACCCTCACCTGTACTAGAAGGTACAAAAGAGGCATTGGATCAGGGGAGGAATATATATACTTCCGCTTACGGCAACTTTAAACTAAGAGATGCCATAGCAAAAAAGCAAAATGATTTTTATGATCAAGGGGTAACAGCTGATAATGTTCTAGTAAGCTCAGGAGCTACCGGTGCTTTTTATACAACAGCTATGAGCCTTTTAAATGTGGGTGATGAAGTTGTGGTATTTGAACCCTATTACGGTTATCATGTGTCAACTTTACAATCTATTGGATGTAAGATAAAATTTATCAAAACAACACCTCCTAGTTACGAGATTGATTTTGATTATCTTAAAGAGCAAATATCATCAACAACTAAAGCTATCCTTATCTGTAATCCCTCAAACCCAAGCGGTAAGGTGTATAGAAGAGATGAACTTGAAACTTTGGCAGATATAGTGGTACAAAATGACCTTGTAGTGTTTAGTGACGAGATGTATGAACATTTTATCTATGATGAACTAAAGTTTACTTCAGCACTTAGCATAGATAAACTAAAAGATCATACGGTTGTTATCTCAGGCTTTTCAAAGATATATTCTATCACAGGCTGGAGACTGGGATATGCCATAAGCAGCAAAGAGGTGATAGACACGGCAAGTGCCTTTAATGATCTAATCTATGTATGTCCCCCTGCCCCACTGCAACAAGGTGTACTAAAAGGTCTGCAAGAGCTGCCAAGATCTTATTATACAAATGTTGCAAGTACACATCAAGTAAAAAGAGACAAGTTCATCAAAGCTTTAAATGATGCAGGACTAAAAGCAGAATATATAAAAGGTGCCTACTATGTTTTAGCAGATATATCAAAACTTGAAGGTTCTGATGATAAAGAGAAAGTTGTAACACTTTTAGAAAAAACCGGAATTGCAGCAGTTCCGGCAAGGGCATTTTACAGTAAGAGTGAAGGGTTGAATCTAGCTCGATTCTGTTTCTCTAAAAAACAAGAGGAGCTTAATGAAGCTATAAAAAGAGTTCAAAAACTATAAGATAAAAAGTAAAAATATTTTACTTTTTATCTTTTTTTAGTATAAGTGTAGTACTTGTATCCTCAACTAGATACTTTTTAGCTGCATCTACTATATCTTCAACTTTAAGGTTCTCGATATCTTGTTCATAGTTCATAAGGGGTGATATATCACCACGGCTTAGATAACTACCGTAAAGAGAGGCAACCGAACTTGAACTCTCAAGAGCAAAGATAAAATCTGATTTTGTATTTATCTTTATCTTGTCAAGTTCGCTTTGTTTTACATCGCCTGCCTTTACTTTTTCTATCTCTTCCCAGATAAGCTTCTCTACATCTTCAGCCTGAACAGTTGGGTTACAAACAGCCAAGAACATATACACTCCTGGGTCTTTTAACTCCATATTATAAGCATATACTGTATTTACAAGCTGTTTTTTATCTACTAGAAGTTCATTTAACCTGCTGCTTTTTCCTGAGCTTAAAAGTTCACTTAAAGCACTTAGGGCTACTTGATCTTTGTGTGTGAAGTCTGGAATATGAAAGTTTATTGCAAGCATCTGTACTTGTGAGTCTTTATGTACTATAACTCTTTTTGCACCGTCTTGCTTAGGCTCTACGGTGTACAGTTCATCACTTCTTTTTTCGTATTTATTTTTTATATCTTTAAAGTGTTTCTTTGCTGTTTTAAATACTTCATCTTTTGTTATATCACCTGCTACAACTACTATAGCGTTGTTTGGTGCATAGAACTTATCGTGGAACTGTTTAATATCCTCTATGCTCCAGTTTTGAATATCTGACATAAAACCAATAGGTGTCCAGTGGTACGGGTGGTATGTAAAAGTGTTATTGAAAAGTTTGAAATAAAGGTATCCCATAGGAGAGTTGTCTGTTCTCCAACGTCTTTCTTCCGCTACCACGTCTCTTTCCGGTTGGAACTCCTCATCTTTTAGTGTAAGATTTTCCATAAGATCAGCATAAAGCTCCAAAGACTTATCAAGGTTTTTTGAACTTGATTTAATATAGTAGTGTGTGTAGTCAAAACCTGTTGAGGCATTGTTTACCCCGCCAAAACCTTTTACTATCTCATCAAACTCACCTGCTTTTAGGTTCTTCGTTGATTTAAAGTTAAGATGTTCAAGCATATGTGCTATTCCGCTTTTCCCCATGATCTCGTCACGGCTTCCCACATTGTAAAATATATCAGTAGTTATTACACCGCTGTCATTATCCATAGGTATGGCTACTACTTTTAAACCGTTTTTTAAAGTTTTTTCATAATATTTTGGTAAGGCTGATTGTGCCATTACTACTCCTTGTATTAGTATCGTTAGTATTATTAGTTTTGTTAGTTTTGTTAGTTTATTAATATTTAACATTCTAAATCCTTTTGAAAATATTTTTTATATTCATTTGTAAAATACTGTACATCATTTGTATAAATTTCATCAAAATATTTTCCTTTATATTGTTCTAGTTCAAATTGAACTGTATTTTTCTCAATACCTCTTCTCCATCTTGTTTTGGTATTTTTATATGCAACACAAAAGATAAAATTGTAATCTTTTACTTGTATATTATTTTTACTAAATATATCTTCCATTACCTCTTTTCCGTTGATTAGCTTTTTATGTAATTGCTGTTTATCAATATCTGAGTATCTTTCATTTTTAAATTCTACACAAAAGATATTAGATTCATCTAACAATAAAGCATCGTAAGAAGCAGGCTGTTTATTTGGATATATCTCTTTTACAATATCATCAAAATCAAAAACTTTTTGACACTCATCATTACATAAATATTCTTTTTTTATTTTATCAAAACTCGTACTTTTTAATGTACTTTGAAAATCATTAAATTTTGATTTAAAAATTGAGTTAACATCAGCCATTTTGTAATTTTTCGCTATCCATTTTATCAAACTGATCAAAAGGTTCTGATAATTTCTCAAATATCTCTGATAAAGTTTTAGAGTTGCTATCTTCTATCTTTTCTATTATCCCATTTTGGGCTAAATAGAAGTTTGTTTTATCTTCTATTTTCTCTTTTTCACTATATCTTTGCAAAGCTTCTATCATATAAGGGCTATGAGAATTAACCAAAACCTTCACCCCGTTTTTTACAAGCTCCACAATCAACTGTGCCATCTTTAACTGCCATTTAGGATGAAGATGAACTTCCGGCTCATCTAAAATTAATATAAGATTTTTATTAAGATAATTATTTTTAGATAAAGTTTGTAAAATACCAAAATACTTTATACCTGTTGCAGTATTTACTAATTCTATATTTTCATTCTCTTTTTTAAAAAAATAATTCCCTAAGTTATCTTGTTCAAATCTGCCATTTATTATTTTACTAATTAAAGGAATTATATCTATACCTTCATTTTTACTTTTAAAAGATAAATTCCAATGTAAATCTTTCATAATTTCAGGATATTCTAATGATATATCCATCTTTTGCTCAATCATTGGAAGTTTTGAAAATACTTTCATCAAATTCCACACCAAAGGAGTTTCAATCATAATAACACTTGGATTATATTCTTGAACTGTTAAAAAGCAAGTTTCTTCATCATATTTATCTATTATAGAATTATTGTTTTTTATAGTAATTTCAAATTTTTTATCTAAATCTTGAAATATAATATTGCCATTTTTTGATATTTGATTATTAAAGTAACTATTTAAATTGCCGTTTAAATTTATATGATATAACTTATCATTTGAAATAGATTTTATTAAAGCGTATAAAACTTTTCCAACAGTACTTTTACCGGTATCATTTTCACCGGCAATTACAGTTAAACCATCAAGTTTTACTGAAGCTTTTTTAATGATACCAATATTTTCTAAATCCAACTGCATATTAAGTCCTACTTAAAATCTGCCCCGATAGCATCTTTGATATTGTTATACCCGTCAGCTTTTAGAAGCTCTATTAGCTCATTGTTTATATTCTTACACATTGCAGGTCCTTGAAAGATAAAGGCGCTGTATATCTGAATAAGTGTAGCTCCCGCTTTTATTCTTCTGTATGCATCTTGTGCATCACCTATGCCGCCAACGCTTATAAGTGTAGTTTTATCGTGTAGTTCACGTCCAATAGCTTTAAAAAGTTCATATGACTTTTCACTTAAAACCTTACCGCTTAATCCTCCAAAATCTTGAGGATCAGGAAGTAAAGAGTAGTCGTTTGTAGTGTTTGTAGCTATGATACCGTCTGCTCCTGCTTCTATGGCAGTTTTACAAAGTGTGATAGCCGTTTCATGCTGTATATCGGGTGCTATTTTAAGAAGTATAGGAGTATTAGTAAGCTCTTTTGCCATACCGAACACAGCTTTTATAAACTCTTCATTTTGAAGGTCTCTTAGGTTTGGAGTATTTGGAGAGGAGATATTTACAACCATATAATCACATATATCTCTAAAACCTTTAATAAGTGTTTCATAGTCGTTTAGTGCTTCATTTTCAGGAGTGTTTTTATTTTTACCGATACTAGCTCCAATCGGGATTGCAAAAGGGTAAACGTTTTTAAGGTTCTCTATAACTTCGTATGCTCCGTGGTTGTTAAACCCCATAGCGTTTTGGATAGATTCATGTTCCGGGTATCTAAACAGTCTAGGCTTTGGATTACCGGGCTGTGCTTTTGGTGTCATTGTACCTATCTCTGTATATCCAAATCCACATGCCGGCATAGCTTTTATCATGGTTGCATTTTTGTCAAAACCTGCACCAAGACCAATAGGGTTTTGGAACTTTACACCAAATACCTCTTGTGTAAGCATCTCGTGAGAGACAAAGTTCTCTTGTACCATTTTGTTATTTATGGTTCTGCAGTATGGAAGTGTTCTAAGCCCCCACTCTGCTATTGTATGTGCAGTTTCCGGCTGAAAGTTGAACATTATCTTTTTTATAGTTTCATAACTTATCATCTGTTTCTCCTAAAATTATATCTATATTCCTGGTGCTCTTATATGTTTAATAAATCGCTTATTTATCTTTATTTATAGTCGCGATTGTATCTAAAAATAGTTTAAAACCAAATTCCTTTAAAGTAAGATACAAAAGGATAAAACCGCTTAAACTACTGGCAAGAGCAAGCCCCGCTGCGCCGTATGGGATGATAAGAATAAGAGAGAATACTATATTCCAGCCCAAAGACTTCATAGTGATCTTAGCCGCAACTCCTTGTTTTTCATGGGAGTACAGCCAAAGTGAAAATATTTTTGCCAATCCAAAAGGTAAAAGACCAACTAAATACATGGTTAGAATTAGTGCTGTTTGAGTTGTATCTTCACCGTCAAAGGCACCACGCTCAAATAAGAGTTCAACTATCATGGTATCAAAAACTATCCCTATTAAACAAGCAGTTCCCAAAAGTGCTAAAAGTATATAAAATGCTTTTTGAAGATACTTTAAAGCTTTTTGAGTATCATTTTGTTTAACTGCCTTAGCCACGCTTGGGAAAAGAGCCACGCTAGTAGCTATGGCAAAAAGTGCCAAAGGGAGTTGAAACACCCTGTTTGCATAGTAAAGATAACTGATACTTCCGCTTACTAAAAAAGAAGCCAGCCAAGTATCTAAAAATGCAGCAATATGTGCCGAACTGCTTCCAAAAACCGCCGGATAGAACTGCTTGTAAAACTTTGAGTGTTTAATATCTCTCTTCTTTTTTCTAAAAGAGATACTAAAAAACTTTATATTTAGTTTTTTTATTGCAATAAGATGTACGGCAACCTGCAAGATACCGCCTATAACAACCCCAAAGCTCATATAATAAACTATCTCATACTCTTGTTTCCCTTGTGCTATTAAAAGTGAAGCTATAAGAGCTATATTTAAAAGTGCCGTACTAAAGGCAGTAGTTGCAAAGTGGTGTTTATACTGCAAAAGTGCCGCTAAAAAAGTAACTATAAATATCAAAGGCAGATAATAAAAACATATAGCCACTAATGGTGCTGCAAGATCTACGGTGGCTTGATCAAAACCCACGGCTATAAGCTTGGTAATAAGTGAAGCAAAAAGGGTCACAAAAACACTTAGTATTAAAATAAATGCAATAAACTGTAAAAATATAAATGAACTAAATCTTACTTTATGGATACTCCTTGCATAAGACGGTATAAACACCTGTGTAAAAGCACCCTCGGCAAAGATACGCCTAAAAAGATTTGGCAGTTTAAAAGCAACAAAAAATATATCACTGTATATATTTGCACCCAAAATTGAAGCAGTAAGAAGGTCTCTTAAAAAGCCAAGTATCCTTGATACAAGTATACCCGCACTGTTTGTAAATATATGTTTTAGCATTTTGCGATTATATCCAAATTATACCAACTAAGATATATAACATCTACAAAGAGGTCCAAAACATCCTAAGCTTCAAACCAAAACTAGAGGTGTAACCCACTTCACTAAAAAGAAGATTTTTATCCTTATCGTAGATAAATGTGCTTGGGAAAACTTCTATATTAAATTTTTGTGATAACAAACCGCTGTTATCATTAATAACTTTAAATGAAAGATTATTTTCTTTCATATAGGTTTTTATCTTTTTATCCTCACCGGATTGAACGGCAACTGTTATAAGCTCATAATCTTTTGAGATAGTATCTATATTTGAAGCTTCCATCTTACAAGTCGGGCACCATGTGGCCCAAAAATGTAAAAGGATCGGTTTATTTGAAGCTACTTTATAGTTTGTACCATCTATTAATGTGAAGTTATTTATAGTTAATCTCTCTTTATTTAAATCTTGTGATTTATATATACTTATTATGTTGGATATCACAACAAGCCATATAATAAAAAGCAGAAACTCTCTAGTGTACTTTTTTATTTTTTCTTTCATCTATTATCTCCAAAGCTTTATCAAACTTGTAATGTTTAATCTCCTGCTTTAATTTTGTAAAAAGCTGATCATCTTCCTTATCAAGTTTATAGTTTTCAAGTTCTTCAATCAGCTCTTTGCATATATTAGGTCGTCTTGTTTTAACCGCTTCAAATAGATTAGTGAATCTGTTTTCTAACTCTTCCTTACTTATCTTTGTTTTTATAGTTTTAGTATCAATGTTTTCTATATGAATATATTTTTCCAATTCATTTAATAACACTTTTAACTGTTGAGAGATCTCTTTTTTTAATTTTGAATCATTATTTATCTCATATTTTTTTATCAAATGTTGAAGCTTTAAAGCACCTATATTTCCACATAGACCTTTTAAGGTATGCAGCTGTATATTGATACCTTTATCTTCTATCTTTTCTATATCTATAGTTAAATATTTATTGTAAAAATCATTTGCAATTTTTTTATAAAGTTTTTTATTATCTCCTAAATAGTTCAATCCTCTTTCCATATCGAGAACTTTATAATCTAAGTGATCAAGTTTAATGTTTTTTTGTATCTCTACATTATTTTCATATACTTTTAGATATTTTTTTAATATTGAATAAAGATGGTTTATATTTATAGGCTTTATAATATGATAATCCATACCTGCTTTTTTTGTTGCCAAAATATCATCCGGCATAGCATTTGCACTTAAAGCAACTATAGGGATCTTGGGATTTATCCTTTTTATCAACTGTGAAGCTTCTATCCCACCCATAACAGGCATCTGAATATCCATTAAAATAAGATCATATCTATTTGAACTGTTATTAAATATCTCTACAGCCTCTTTTCCGTTATTGGCGATATCTATAATAATTTTACTATTTTCTAAAACTCCTACTATGATCTCCTGATTGATTTTATTGTCTTCAACTAATAGAATATTGCTATTTTCAAACATCATCGGCAGCTTAGTAACACTCTTTTTGAACTCTGTTTTTTTATTATTGAACTTATGAGTATTTCTCTTTATAAGTTCTATTTCAAATGAGAAACTACTCCCTTTATCTTTTTGTGAAACTACAGATATTACCCCACCCATTAGATTTACAAACTGCTTTGAGATAACAAGTCCAAGCCCGGTACCTCCAAACTCCCTTGTAATACTTCCGTCCGCCTGAGTAAAAGGATTGAAAAGTTTTTTCATATCGTTTTCCTCCATACCCACACCGGTATCCTTTACTTCAAAAGCACATCTACTTTTTGAAACTAGTTTGATAATCAGATCTATTTTACCCTCATTTGTAAACTTAACAGCATTTGACAAAAGATTTGTAAGCACTTGATATAATCGTAAAGGATCCCCATAAAATATTTCACTATCTTTAATCTTTGAACTCACCTCTATATCTAATTTTTTTTCTTTTGCTTTTAATGCTACTATATCTACGGAAG
>JAYEMD010000044.1:0-22087 GCA_034717895.1 Campylobacterota bacterium
GAGTGACTTTTTTATCAGAATATTGGATTTTTAACTCACCCATTTGGTAATCCTTTGTAAATGTAGTTGAAGTTATATTCTATGGTATGTTTGGTTAGTTTTAGATTTTGCTATTGCATAATTTGGGTTAAATAAAACTGGTCTTATGCATAATCGTCTACGAATGATAACAGCATCATTTTTAACTAAAAATCTATTCTTGCCTTGGCAATGGGGTGAAGAGTATTTTGCGTCAAAACTATTAGATTATGAGACAAGTTCAAATATAGGCTCATGGCAATGGAGTGCTAGTACAGGTGCAGATAGTGTGCCATATTTTAGAGTGTTTAATCCATATACTCAAAGTGCCAAGTTTGATAAAGAGGCTATCTTTATCAAGTCTATTTTAAAAGAGTTAAAAGATATTGAACCTAAACTTTTTCATAAAGAGGGTGGTGTACAAAGTAACTTATTTGTTGAATACCCGGAAACTATAGTTGATATTAAAAAGTCAAGAGAAGAAACTATAAAAAGATTTAAATATGCGTAGTGTTGATATGGCAGTAGTAGGAAGCGGGATAGGGGGTAGTTTAATATCTGCACTAAATAAAGATAAAGATCTAATCCTTTTTGAAAAAGATAAAAACTTAGGTGGCTGTGCAAGTACTTTTAAAAGGTATGGAAATTACTATAATACAGCTGCAACAACACTTGTAGGATATGAAGATGGTCATATTTTAAAAAAACAGTTTGACAAGATAGGTGTAACACCAGACGTAGAAAGAAGCGATATAGCTATAAGGGTGGTTCAAGACAATAAAACTATTGATAGAGTAAAAAATTTTGAGCAGTTTTTAGATCAAATTGAGATCAACTATCCAAATAAAAACAATAGAGAGTTTTGGTCTAAAATAAAAAGTATTGATGAAAAATTTTGGAAGTTACAAAAGATATATTATGGAAAATACTCTTTAGAAAAGTATATGAAAACAGGTTCTTTTATATTTGAACTATTTACCTTATATGGCTTTGATATATTAAAAAGTGCCGATGGTTTTATTAAAAGTATATTGGGAGATATTTCACAAGAGTATCAAAAATTTATAGATGCACAACTTCTTATAACAGTTCAAACAACTTCAAAAGATATTTCACTGCTATCTCTTGCACTTGGACTTTCATACCCTTTTCATGATGTATTTTATGTAAATGGAGGTATGGGAAATTTGCTAGAAGATATTGTTAAAGATGTAGAGGTAAAAAGAGAAGAGGAGATAAAAAAAGTTATAAAAGAGAATAGCCATTGGATAATTGAATCAAATAAAGAGATATACAAAACAAAACAATTAATATTAAACTCATCAATATATCAAAGTAGTTCATTGTTTGAAGATGAGGATATAAAAAGTTATTTTGATTCATTTAGTTTTAGTGATCAAAGTGCATTTGTAATCTATATGACAATAGATTCTAAAGAGAATTTTTTAGATCATTATCAGTTTATATATGATGAACTTTTGCCAAATTGTATCTCCAACTCTTTTTTTGTGTCATTCTCAAAAAAAGCTGATAATAAACTTTTCAAAAATGGATATAGTATAACAATATCAACACATACTAAGGCAGATATTTGGAAAAAGACCTCACAAATACACTATATTCAAGAGAAAGAAAAAACAATGAAATATATAGTAGATAAGTTTTTAAACTATTTTACCTTAGTAAAAAAAGAGGATATAAAATACTGTTTTAGTGCAACATCATTTACTTTTAATAGATATATAAACCGATATAATTGTGGCGGAAAAGCAATAGGTTTTAAAAATATTACAGAGCTTCCAAGTTGTAACACCCCTTTTAAGGGGCTTTATAATGTAGGTGATACAGTATTTGCAGGTCAGGGGTGGCCCGGTGTCGCTCTTGGAGTTGATGTTTTACAAAGGCAGTTAGATGAAAGCATATGAGTTACAAATATCAAATAAAGACTGGGTATATATTAGTCTTATAGGTACCCTTTTTGGATTTTTTATATCACTGTTTTTTTACTTTTTAAATGAGATATTTAGTGATATATCAACTATTGGTTTTGGAGTATTTAGTGGTTTGTCAATAACACTATTCTCATCTATTTTTATAACTATCTCTAACGATCATATCTTGCCAAAACTAAATAAAAGGTTTTGGTATCTAATCAGTTTTGGTTTTTCTTTTCTATCTGGAGCTTTGGGATTTTTGTGTAGTTACTCTGTTTTTTATGTTATTGAAACTAAAATCACAGATATTATAGAACCATATAGTTTATACCTGACACTTACAGTTGGGTCACTTACATTTTTAATTGGTCTTATTCTTCATCAATTCATATCTATGAAATATAAAAACGAATCTATAAAGAATGAGATATTGGATTCAAAACTAAAAGCACTGGAAAATGAGCTAAACCCGCACTTTTTGTTTAATGCCCTAAATTCTATGAGTGAGCTTGTTTATCAAGATCAACAAAAAGCGGAAAAATCAATACTAAACCTTTCAAAGTTTTTAAGAAGTGCCATAAATCGTGAAAGTTTAATAGATGTAAAAGATGAACTAGCGATGGTAAGAACATATGTAGAGATTGAAAATATTAGATTTGAAGATAAAATAAAACTTCATATATCAAATAATATTATGACAAATATACAAGTGCCAAAGTTTTCAATACAGCTATTAGTAGAAAATGCTATAAAGCATGGGTACGAAAATAAAGAGTTAAATATAGATATAGATATAGATATAGACCAAAACATAACCGTATCAAATGATGGTAAGAGAACAGAAAAGCTTAAATTTGGGACAGGATTATCAAATCTAAATAATAGATTGAAGCTTTTAAATATAGGTACACTTAACTATAAAAATGGTGATAAAATGATGTTTACAATAAAACTAAATGGAAAATAAAGATGAGAATATTAGTAATAGATGATGAAAAATTAGCAAGTAGTAGAGTATCAAGAATATTAAACGAACTTGGATATGAAGATATAACAGTGTTCAATGACAGCAAAGAGGCTTTGGGACATATCGCTAAAAACAGATATGATATTGTATTTTTAGATATACAGATGCCAAATATTACAGGACTAGAGTTGGCAAATATAATATTGCAGCTTGAACCAAAAACATTTATAATCTTCCAGACTGCTTATGATGAGTTCGCGGTAGAAGCCTTTAGGGTAGGAAGTGTTGATTATATATTAAAACCAAGTACAAAAGAAAGTATAGAAGATTCACTAAATAAAGTGAAAAAATATCTTCAAACTACACCCAATGACTCTTCCAAGAAAATAATAGGTAAAAGGGGAGATAAAATATATCTAATAGAGCTAGATGATATATACTACATAAAAGCAGACCTAGATGAAGTTATCATAAAGATCAAAGAAGCAGATGTGTATGTAAGAAAAAAAATAGGTGATATGAACAAGCTTTTATCAAATAAAAACTTTTTTAGAATACATAGGTCAATAATTGTAAATGTAGATAAAATAAAATCTATGCAAAGTGGTGAACAATCTAAACTAGATATCGCATTTACTGAAATAGATGAGATAGTAACAAGTTCAAAAGATGGCGCAAAAGAGTTTAGAGAATATCTTGAAAGAAGAAGTTTATAAACTAACAAAATATTCATACAAAAAAACTTAAATAAATCATAAACTATTATCATAATATCACAAAGGAGAATTATGAAAGTAGTTTTAAGTATAGCAGGTAGTGACTGTAGCGGTGGAGCCGGTATCCAAGCCGATATAAAAACATTTGAGGCATTTGGTGTTTTTGGATCTAGTGTTGTGACAGTATTAACTGCACAAAATACAAAGGGTGTGACAGCTATAAGTGAAGTTGAGCCTAGTTTTATCAAAGAACAACTTGAAGCCGTAAAAGATGATTTTGATATTGCGGCTATAAAAATAGGTATGCTTTACTCAAATGAGATCATAGATGTAGTAAGAGAGTTTATAAAAGATTTAAATATCCCTATAGTTTTTGACCCTGTGTTTATCTCAAAAGCCGGAAGCAAACTTTTAAATAAAAATGCAATTGAAAATCTAAAAACAATTATCCCCTATGCAACAGTAGTGACACCAAATCTTTTTGAAGCCAAAGAGATATTTGGTTATGAGTTTGCTAATAGTGATAGTTTAGAAGAGATCACAAACTCAAATACACCAATTCTTATTAAAAATCATATTCAAGAGATAAACCTACACAATAGAAGTGTTGATACACTTTACAATAAAAGAGAAAAGCTAATATTTGATACACCTTATAGAGAAACAAACAATACTCATGGAACTGGTTGTAGCTATAGCAGTGCAATAGCCGCAAATCTAGCTCTTGGTAAAACTCTTGAAGAGTCTATACAAATATCAAAAAAGTTTATCTACCTAGCTATAAAAAATGCACCAACTATTGGTCATGGAAAAGGTCCTATTGCCCATAAAATAGGAGGTGAGATATGTCATGTCAAAGAGGATTAAGGGGCTTGTATGTTATCACTGATGATACACTTACCCCTGATAATACAATATATAAGCAAGTAGAACAGACTTTGGAAGGTGGAGCATCTATAATTCAATTACGAGATAAAAAGAATAGTGATGAAATTATAAAACAAAAGGCTACACTATTACAAAAACTTTGTAAACAGTTTGATACTTTATTTGTACTAAATGATAAAATTGACCTAGCTATAGAGTTGGGCTGTGATGGGCTTCATATTGGTAAAAGTGATCATTATAAATTTGAACAAATTAGAAAAGACTTTAAAGGAATTATCGGTGTTTCATGCTATGGAGATATAGAGTTAGCAAAAAAGTTTGAAGATATGGGTGCTGATTATGTGGCTTTTGGTTCATTTTTTAGTAGTCCAACAAAACCAGATTCAAATATAGTAGAACTTAAAATTATAAGTGATGCCAAAGATAAACTCAATATACCAGTATGTGCCATAGGTGGTATAAATAGTGATAATATTGATGAGGTGATGGAACACAATCCGGATATGGTAAGTATCATAAGTGATATTTGGAATGCGGAAGATCTAAAACAACGATCATGTTTTTATAAAAATAAATTTTAAGGAGATAGATTATGAGTAAATACGCAGCACTGTTAGAGGATGAAGATGATATTTTTGGAGGTACTCCAAAATCAAAACTATGGGATATGTTAAATACAGCCCATGAGGATGTATCAAAAGAGCTTATAGACGATATTGTTACTTCTTATGCTTGTATGGAGCATATGATTAAACAAACAATAGGGGAAGAGATGATAAATGATCATCTAAAAAACTATTATAGGGAACATGAAGAAGAGTTAGAAGAGGTTAAAAAAAGTTTATATATGGAGTTTGTAGGGGATCTTGTATATAAGATGCCTCAATAAATTTAAATAAGGAGAAAATAAAATGACAATATTAAAAATAGCACTAGAGTGGTTCTTAAACCCAGATCATCTACCGATGATAGCAGGAGTTGTAAGTGGTGAGTATAGTAAAGCAGGAGTTGATTTGCATATTATAGCACCAAATGAACACTATGACGGCTTTGATCAGTTAAAAAGCGGTGAAATAGATATACACTGTAATGAACCTTTACATCTATTTGAGCATCATTTTGACGGTTTAAAATCAATGGGATGTTTCTTTGAGACAAGAGGTGGTGTGATGATAAGATCTGATAGAGTTGAAAAACTAAGATCAAATCAAGCTATCAAAATAACAACACCGGCTTCTAATGATGTGACAAATAAAATAGGTTTTGAGATATTAAAAAGATATGCTTTAAAAGAGGGATTTGAACTGTCAAGAGAAAATGTTACGTTTGTGGAGACTGACTTTTGGCATCTAAATAATATGAAAAAAGATAACACCTTTGATGGTGCCTGGCTTTGTTTTTATAACTTTGAGGGGATAGAGGCAGAATTTGAGAACTTTGAGAATTTGTTTATAGATCAACACCTAAGTCCATATCCAAACTTTTCAGCTTTAGAGTTTATGACAACTGATGATATCATAAAAGATAAAGGGGAGGCACTTTGTAAGTTTATAGAAGTTACAAACGATATGTCTAAATACTGCCAAGAGAATATTGAAGATGCTAAAAAAATGTTTTATGAATACAGCGGTGAGGAGAGTTCAGAGCTTATGGATAAAATAATAGAAGATACAATACCAAGATTTGAAACTAATATAAAAGCAGACGATAAAAGATGGTTTGAACTAAATAAATTTTTAGAAGAACTTGAGCTTGTAAAACTATCAGATGAACAATATAGTAAAATATGGGAAATCAAAGGTCATTAGTTTGAATATAATTTTTATAAAAGTTAAAGTATCTTAATGACTAATAATATAGATAATACTTTTATTATTGGTGATGTTCACGGGTGCTACCATACTCTTATGGCTTTAGTTAAAAAACTGCCAAGAGATGCTAAACTCATTTTTGTTGGTGATCTTTGTGATAAGGGTGACTTTTCAAAAGATGTTATAGAGTTTGTAAAAAGCAACAACTACCCTTGCGTTAAAGGAAACCATGAACATCTATTTGAAAAATATATTATTGATGCTATAGAAAAAGATAAGCATAGTGCTTGGAGTAGTGATAAAAGATATGGCGGCTTACAGTGTATCCAAAGCTATAAAGGTGATATAAAACTAATAAAAGAGCATCTAAAGTGGATAAAAAAACTTCCCACTTATATTCAAATAGATAAGTACTTTATAACTCATGGATTTGGTTTGGAGTATTATGATAAAAAAGATGATCCAGACTACTACAATGACTTTTTACTAAATAGAATATATAAAGATACCGTAGAACCAGAAGTGCAAGAAGATATTATCAATATTTTTGGTCATTGTGTTTTTGATGAGGTAAAAAAAGGGAAAAAATATATCTGTTTAGATACAGGCTGTTCAAATGGCGGAAAATTAAGTGCTTTAGAGTTAAAAACTCAAAAAATCTATCAAGAGCCTATGGATAAAAGGGATTCATCATATATTTTAAAAGAGTTAAAATTAAAAGATATAGATACAAAAAATTTTACTTTAGATGATATTAAAGATATAACTTTAGACAAAAGTTGTAGATATAATAATTTTGATGTAGTATCCAATGAGATACTAGAGTATATTGTAAATACTTTTTTAGATGATGGGTATCAAGAGGTATTAAATATGAAAGAGAGATCGGTCATATTTCCAAAACAGCTAAATATAGTTAAAATAATAAATACGGAGTCATAATATGAAAAATATAATAAAAGTAATATTAACGGTAGTTTTATCGCTACTTTTTATAGGATGCAGTAAAAAACATCCACCACTTCAAACAGTAAAAGATGTAGATGTTCAAAAGTACAAAGGAACTTGGTACGAAATAGCTAGGTTTGAACACTTTTTTGAAAAAGGTTGTAAAAATGTCACAGCAACTTATGGGATAAAAGATGATGGTGATCTAAAGGTTATAAATAGATGTACCATGATAGAGGACGACGAAAAAAAAGAAGCCACAGGTGTTGCATATGCTGTTGATAAGAGTAACTCAAAACTAAAGGTGAGTTTCTTTAGACCATTTTATGGAGACTATTGGATACTTGATTTAGCTAGTGACTACAGCTATGTATTGGTTGGTTCACCATCAAGAGAGTTGCTTTGGATACTAGCTAGAGAAAAAACAATATCACAAGAGGTAAAAGATAAGATTTTAGCAAAACTACCAGCACTAAAGTTTGATAAAACTAAATTTATCTGGACTATTCAGGAGTAAATATGAAAAAACTATTTTTTATCATCACACTATTAGTTAGTATATTAGGAGCAAAAGATATGAGTATATATGATATAGAGGTAAAAACTATAGATGGGCAAACCATCAAGATGGAAAACTATAAAGATAAAGTAGTTTTAATAGTTAATGTAGCTAGTAAGTGTGGATTTACAGGTCAATATGAGGGATTAGAAAAGCTTCATCAAAAGTATAGTTCACAAGGCTTAGCTGTTTTAGGTTTCCCTTGTAATCAGTTTTTATCTCAAGAGCCTGGAACTGAAGAGGAGATAAAAGAGTTTTGTAGTTTAACCTATGGGGTGAAGTTTGATATGTTTAGTAAAATAGATGTAAATGGGGAAAATACCCATCCTCTTTATAGATATTTAAAAGAAAATTCAAGTGGCTTTATGGGGATAGATACTATAAAATGGAACTTTACAAAGTTTTTAGTAGATAAAAATGGCAAAGTGATACAAAGATATGCACCCTCAACTACACCAAAAGAGATAGAGAAAGATATAAAAGAGCACTTATGAAAACTATCACTAAAACTTCACTTATAAACTGTACTTTAGAGGAGCTTTTTGAGTTTCACTTAGATTCTGAAAATATAACCAAGATAACCCCAAAAGATACAAAAGTTGAGCTTTTAAATGAAGACACTACAACTTATGAGGGGAAAATAGTAAAGATAAAAACAGTAAAGTTTTTTATCCCTACTTATTGGGAAGTAAAAATAAAGAAACTCCAAAAGCCAGATATATTAGTAGATGTGGCAGTAAAATCCCCCTTTAAGTACTGGAAACATCAACATATATTTACCAAAAAAGATAATGTATGTGAGCTTAAAGATATCATAGAGTATAAACTCCCATTTGGAATTTTAGGTAAAATTGTAGAGCCTTTTATAGAAGCTGATATAAGAAATATGTTTGATTATAGACATAAAAAGACAAAAGATATATTAGAAAATTACAAATAGACATAATAGATATACCAAAAATATTTTTATTATCATAAAATCTTTCAAAATAAAAAAGGATTTTATGATGTCATGTACAAAATGCAGTGAAAAGTTTTACCTAAGTAGTGAAAGTGGTGTTGCTTTTTTTATTAGTGAATTTGAAGAGCTAATTGAAAAAAACTATTAAATTTTTAGAAAAACTTTCATTTTCATTTGAAAATTTTAATGGGATGTTAACTTTAAGTTTAAGCATATCTCGTACCAAAAACCAAAAGACCTGCTTTATCTGTTTTTACAGTTTGTTTCGTTTCTATCTTTTGGAAAGTATAAACTAAGTTTTGATCATAAATGATCTTGAAAGGTTACTAATAAGTTTTGAATTTGTAAAAAATATAAAAAAGAATATATCAAGTAGCTGTGAAGAGTATAAAGATGAAATAGAAAAATTAGCTAACAAACACTATGCAAAATTGAATATTTTTGGTAAAGTTACAAAGAGAAAGTTTATATCTACTTGTATAGAGTATCACTTTAAAAAGTAAAATAGAAGATGAGCTGGCAAAAAAACTATAGAGTTACATATAAACACTACATAAATTCAAACTAATAGTATAAACTAAAATAAAAAGGATATAAAATGTTAAAAGAGTTATTACACACAGGATTAGGTGCAGGATTGTTACTAAAAGAGAAAGTGGAAGAGGAGCTTAAAAAACTTGAGGATGAGGGGAAGATAAAAACTTCAGATGCAAAAAGTTTTATAAAATCTATTGAGAAGAAAGGTAAAGCGGAAGATAAAAAACAAAAAGAGAATATCAAGTCTATTTTAAAAGAGGTGATAGATGAACTAGGAGTTGCAACTAAAGAGGATATAGAAAAGTTAAAGCAAGAGCTGCAACAAGATAAAAAATAAGAGCTATTGTGAGACTTTATTCCCCTTTTCGGATCTTCAGTGTATTTAGTTTTTTACTTACACTTTTTTTAGTTATTAAAAAAAAGAAAAGTTTTCTGTTTTTTAAGCCACTCAAACCAAAAAAATTAAAACAAACTGTAACTATTTTGGGAGCAAGTTTTATAAAACTTGCTCAAGTACTAGCAACTAGAGCTGATTTCTTTTCTCAAGATTATCTAGATGAGTTAAAAGAGCTACATGACCAGATACCATCAATGACTCAAAATCAATTTGATATAGTTTTTAATAAAAGTTTTAATGAAAATTCATTTAAAACATTTGATACCACCCCTATAGCTTCTGCTTCAATTGGTCAGGTGCATATAGCTACTTTAGAAGATGGTACAAAAGTTGCTGTAAAATTAAAAAGATACGGGATAAAAAAACAAGTACTTGCAGATATCAAAATCATAAACTTTTTTAATACTATTTTTAAACCACTATTTTCATTTTATACAAAGAACTCAATAGATGCAGTTATAAGTGAATTTTCAAAGATGATACAAGAGGAGGTAAACTTTACTACAGAGGTATCAAATCTTAAAAAGTTCTCTTCAACTTATAAAGATATGGATATAATTTTTCCTAAACCATATGAAGAGTATTGTACAAATGATGCTATTGTTATGAGCTTTGAGGAGGGGTATAGGTTTGATGATAAGGAAAATATCTTTAAACACAAGATAAATTTTAAAGAAGTTATATCAAAACTTGTGGATTTTTATACTACGCAGATGCTTATAAATGGTTATTTCCATGCAGACCCACACCCAGGAAATATACTAATAACAAAAGAATCTAAAATAGTATTTTTAGATTTTGGGATGGTAAAAACAGTACCAAATGATACCAGAGTAGCTATTATTGAGCTTATAAAAGCAGCAAATGAACAAAACTACGAAGCATATATAGATGCAAATAAACGCCTTGGAACTATAAGCTACGAAGCTCCTGTATCTGAAATGGCACAATTTAGTTCTAAAATGTTTGAGATATTTTCAAATGAAAATTTAGACAGTGAATCTATGCAAAAGCTTGCTTTTGAAGTACTAGAAACCACTAGAGACTTCCCTTTTAAACTTCCAAGCGATGCTATTTATATACTTAGAGTTAGTGCAATTATAGAAGGTCTTGGTACAACTTACATAGAAAATTTTAACGGTGTCAAAGATATCCTACCGATATTACAAAAAAATATCCCAAAAGCATTAGGTGCAAATGACAGTATAATAGAAACACTAATAGAAGAGATAAAAGATATCCCTTTTATAGCTCGTGATTTAAAGTCTATAATTACAAAAGCTAGTAAAGGAAACTTGGAAGTTGAACTTTCAAATGCCCAACTTGAATATATATCAAAAGAGCTAAAAAACTATATCAAGCCAATAATAAGCGGATTTGCTTTTATCTTAAGCTCTTTCTTTTTATTGCAACTTGATGGTGATTATGATAGTTATGCCATTGTTTTATTTTTAGTAGGTATTGCAAGAGTTATTTATAAATAGACATTTTTCTCCTACTAAAATTTCATAATAATTAATACAATAATAAAAAATAAGGATTGTTATGAAATTATATATTTACGCAAAAAGCGGACATAATTTTGGGCTTGAAAATATTAGAAGGTCAAGTGCTATATACAATAGTTTAAAAAATCTTGATCCTATTTTTTGCTCTTCTGATTATAGGGCAGCTACTTATGCTAAAAGTGCTATGGGTGTTATCAAGGGTGTAGGTATAGATGTAATAGGAAATCTTCCCCATATAATGGAAAGAGCAGATATACTAATATATGATGATTCTAATGAGTCAAGCTCAACTATGAAAGAACATATGAAAGATTATTGTACACAATTATATAAAATGGGAGAGGAGATACCATTTGATATAGTAGATATGAGTTATTTTGAAAAGGTACCTACGAAGTACGAAAAAGTTATATTTTTTGCTGATGATGACTACTGTAAATGGTTTTTATCATTGTGTCAAAACAGTATAAAACAAGATATACCATTTCTTTTAGGTCACTATTTTTTCTTAGGTACAGAGGATATATATAAAAGGTATTTTTCTGATATCTTTGAAGATGAAGAGTATAAAGATGTAGTAAGATCAACAAAATACCTTTTAACTTCATCTGTACATACACTACTTGAATCAATTGCAAGTGGTAAAAAGCCTGTATATTTTAAAAGAAAAGATAAAGGTTTAATAGAAAATATAGAATTAATAGAAAAGTATAATATACCTATTATTGATTCTGATAATTTAGATGATTTAATAAAAGCGTTTGAAAAAGTAATTCAAAATTATCCTTCAATCAAAGATATTGAAAAGTTTAATGCGAATGATATATTTCAAAAAATAGATCAAGTACTAGAAAAACATAAACATATAAAATCTGCTTTGGAGTTTAAAGAACTATGAATAATTATATCCCCAAAAAAAGTAAATATGATCCAAATGAGAATGGTCATTTTGGAAAGTTTGGAGGTCGTTATGTACCTGAAACATTGATGCCTATATTAATTGAACTTGACAAAAGCTATAAAAAGTATCGCTTTGATAAAGAGTTTTGGAATGAGGTTAACTATTATTTAAAAGAGTATGTAGGAAGACCAAATCCTTTATATCATGCGGCAAATATAAGTGAAGAGTTAGAGTGTAAAGTTTACCTAAAAAGGGAAGATCTTAACCACACGGGAGCTCATAAAATAAATAATGTAATCGCACAAGGGTTATTGGCAAAAAAACTTGGTAAGTCAAAAGTTATAGCAGAAACAGGTGCAGGTCAACACGGTGTAGCAACTGCAACGATAGCTGCATTAATGGGGTTGGAGTGTACTGTTTTTATGGGTGCAAAAGATGTTAAAAGACAGGAACTTAATGTATTTAGGATGAAGCTTTTAGGGGCAAAGGTTATAGCAGTTGAGTCAGGGAGCAGATCACTAAAAGATGCTATGAATGATGCTATAAGGTATTGGGTAACCAATGCAAGGGATACATTCTACGTAATTGGAACAGTAGCCGGTCCACATCCATATCCTATGATGGTAAGAGATTTTCAAGCTATTATAGGATGGGAAGCAAGACAACAGATATTGGAAAAAGAGAATAGATTACCCGATAATGTTATAGCTTGTATAGGGGGTGGATCTAATGCGATTGGAATGTTCTCACATTTTTTAGATGATAAAGAGGTTGCTTGTATAGGAATTGAAGCCGGTGGATTAGGTATAGATACTAATTCTCATGGATGTAGTTTAGAAAAAGGTAGCCCTGGTATTTTGCATGGTCAATGCTCTTACCTTTTACAAACAACAGATGGACAGATAAATGAGGCTCATAGTATCAGTGCAGGACTTGATTATCCAGGAATCGGTCCAGAGCATAGCTATCATTATGACTTGGGAACTGTACAATATGATAATGCAATAGATGAAGATGCTAAAGATGCATTTGTCTGGTTAAGTCAAAAAGAGGGAATAACACCTGCTTTTGAAACTGCTCATGCCATGGGATATATAAAGAAACATAAAGAAAAATTTAAAGATAAACTATTGATAGTTAGTTTTTCCGGTCGTGGTGATAAGGATATGCAACAAGCACAGAAATTATTTGATCTTTGAAATATGTCTAAAAATAGTTTCTCAATTTTACTTAATCTCTTATTTTCTAGTATCTCTGGAAGTTATGATAAATTAAGTATTTTCATATATTTAATTATATGTATGAATTTACGTTACCACTCCAATACAGGAGCAGAGTTTAAGATAATATTAGAATTGTAACTAAGATAGATAAAAGTATGTCAAGTCTATTTCTAAACTTCAAAGCATCTAAAATATCGCCACTGTTTATCTCTTTTTTACCTTTACTAAAAAATGGTTTCTTTTTTATTTTACCGAAGTACTTGGTATCTCCCCCAAGTGCCGTATCTGTACAAAAGCCCATAGCACTTATAGGGTATCCTGCATTTGGGCTTTGGTGAAGCTTGCCGTAATGCCGTATCTTTTTTAATGCATCTATATTAAAAAATAAAACAGCTATAAGAATAGCAGTTATCCTTGAGGGGATATAGTTGGCTATATCATCTAGTTTTGCACTAAATTTTCCAAACTTTTCATATCTTTCATTTCTGTACCCTACCATGGAATCAAGCGTATTTATAGCTTTATATATAAAAAGTCCGCTAAGACCAAATAGTAAAAGATAAAACAAAGGTGCAATTACACCGTCACTTAGATTCTCACCGTATGTTTCTATTGCTGCTTTATTTATATCACTTTTATTTAACTCTTTAGTATCACGACTTACAAGGTACTTTATATTCGAAGGGTTGTTTATAATATCTTTAACGCTATCATACAACATCTTTGATGCGATTCCGGTAGAAGCTATAAGGGCTAGGATAAAGGTATTTGATATAAAATATTCTATTAAAGATACAAAAAGAGATGTAATAGCTATAAGAGATATACAAAGCAGTACTCCTCTTGAAATATTATCTTTATAAAAGTATTTTTCAAACCATTTTATAAAGTCACCCATAAAAACTACAGGGTGTCTTATAAATTTAAACTCTCCAAATACTCTATCTATAAAGTAAGCTATAAATGTTATCTCTATAAACACTCTAAAGCCTCTTTAAATTTTGTAAGGTCTTTTTGGCTTTTTACTGCTATTCGTACAAAAGAATCATCCAGGAAGTCGAAGTTGCTACAGTCTCTTATCATTATTTTATAAGGTTTTAGCACCTCTTGAAACTGTTGTGCGTTTATAGTTTTAAGTTCTACCATTACGAAATTTGCCGAGGTGTTAAAGATATGATTTGTATACTTAAACTCTTTTAGTATCCTTTTTAGGTATTCTGTATTTGCCGTATTTACGGCTTTTGATATCTTTACAAATTTTTTATCTTTTAGAACCTCTTGGATGTAACAGCTGTCAAATTGAGATATCTTCCATAAAGGTTCATTCTCTTTGAGTTTGATAATGTTTGCTTTTGTGGATATAACGGTACCGACTCTTATACCCGCACTGCTGTAGAATTTTGTCATAGATTTGAGTATATAAAGTTTGTCATAATTTTTAAGGTATTTTGCAATAGACTTTGCTTGTGTAAAGTCCAAAAAAGATTCATCTATTAAGATGGTACATTTTTTGCTTATCCATTTTTCCATCAAAGTTTCTATATGGTAAAAACTTCCCTCCGGTGTGGATGGGTTTACAAATACAACCAGAGAGTTGTCTGCTATATATTTGTTCAGGTCTGTAAATCTGTTTATAAGCTCTATGGTATAGTTGTGTTTTACGGCAGCTTTTTTATACTCCAGATATGCAGGCGAGTATATCTGCACATGTCTTGTGTCAAAATGTCTAAAAAGTGAGAAAATTGCACTGCTTCCACCATTGAATAACTCTATTTGTTCCGAATCTACATCGTAAAGATTTGATACACTTTTATATAGTTTGTCATAGTTTGGATAAGAGGATATCTCAAGCTTGTTAAAATCAAGTTCTATATCAGGCTTGATAAAGTTAATATTTGATGAAAGATCTATGATATCTTTTTTATCACAGTTTAATTGTGATGCAAAAGCTGTTATATCTCCACCGTGTGAAAAGTTCATAATCTTACCTTTTGTAAAGAGCATCAAGTTTATTAAGAAGCTCATTATAGTTTTTGTTATTTATATATCTAGTAGTGGCATAATATAACAAAGCATATTTTATATATTCATAAAAATGAGCTCTATTTATCTTTAAACCGTAACTTTTTATAAGGGTATCAAGTTTTTGTTCATTTAGTTTTTTCTTATCAAAACACCATGAGATAGAAACGACAGCAAGCTCAAAGGTAAAGTCTCCGTTACATGCCTCACTAAAATCATAAACACCGCTTAAAGTGCCCTTATAAAAGTTTGCATTGTCATAAAATAGATCACCGTGGATAATACCGTCGTTTTTAAGTACAATGGAAATAGAATTAAAGTATTTCAAAAGTTGTTTGTTTTGACTGTTTAAAATTAATTGTTTTAGATTTTTTTTTGTAAAAAGCTTTCTATTTGATAAGCTTCTGTTTTTTGTCAAAGTGTGTAATTTTTTTAAAAATTCTCCCAATTGTTTTATATGTGACAGGTTTGGTTTTTTTATACTTTTACCTTCTATTCTACTGTATATTAAAGATTCTTTATTAGCTATATGAAAATGATCTATAACTTTGGGTACTTTTAGAGAATCAAGGATGAGTAAAAGTTTTTGTTCATTATTGACAGTTGTTTTATCTGCATTTTCAAAGATTTTAAGTATATATTTTTCACCTAAAAAATAAACACTGTCACTTATACCGTTTATAGTGACACTAAGATTATACTTTTGATATTTAGATGGAAGATGTTTATTGTTTAATATAACTTTTGTACCCAATAGATGATGCTTTCATTTAAAATTTCGGAATTATACCAAATAAATATTTATTTGAATATCAATTAATAATTAGTTATAATAATAAGCAATATTTAAAAAGGTTTTAATTTGAAGAAGGTAGTTGTTTTTTTATTGTTTTATGGATATGTTTTTGCACAAAATGTGCTGCTTATAAATTCTTACTCTTCTACTTTAGAATGGACAAAGGCTCAGTCTGAGTCAATAGTATCCGTCTTGTCGGCAAAAAAAGATGTCAAATTATTTGTTGAGTATATGGATACAAAAATATTAAAGCCAACATACCAAACAGAAGAGAATTTTTTAAATTTTTATAAAAAAAAATATAAAAATATAAAGTTTGATGTGGTGATCACTACAGATGATAATGCTTTGAATTTTGTAAGAAAATATGAAGATGATCCAATATTTCAAGATTCCAGGTTCTTTTTTTCAGGAGTAAATAATCTTTCCTTATCAAATTTACTAAACAAAGAGAAGTATAGCGGTGTATTTGAAGAGAAAGATCCGGTAGAAAATCTTCATATAGCAAAAAAAGCGGTAAAAGGATTAAAAACCGTATATCTAATAGGCGATGACTCCTTAACCGCACAAAAAGAGATAATACACTATAGATCTTATTTTGATCATATTGATGATATTGAGTTTATATATTTAAATAGTAAAAACATCGATGAGATATTAGACGGTCTTAAAGGGTACAAAAAGAATTCTATTATGATGTTATTGGTATTTACCTCTTTTTCTAAGGATGGGAAGCATATCGTTTGTTCTAAGGTATTGGATAAATTAACAAAAAATTATAATAATCCTATGTTGATACATACCAATATTATAGGCGGTAATTGTACCGACGGTCAATCATCGGGTAAAGCTGCAGCAAATAAAGTATTGAAATATCTTGAAGGAACACCTGTAAAAGATATAAAATTTGACTTTCAAGAATCTAATAAGGTATATTTAAACGTTAGAAATTTAAATAAATTTGATATAGATATTAAGGACTTGGATGTTAAAGATCCAATTTTGGTAAATAAACCTGACAGTTTTTATGAACTTTATAATATCTGGATAAATTCTTTTATAGCAATATTGCTGATTGTATCCGCATTTACGGTAGTGCTTATGAAAAAAAACAAGGCTCTTAGAAAATCAACAAGAAAGATAAAAGCTTTAAATGATTCTTTGGAGCTAAAAGTAAAACATGCTTTAAAAAAATTAAAAAAACAACATGATCAACATAAAGATGATATAGTGAAAAATACAAAGTTTAGTGTAATTGGACAAATGGCAGCAGGGATCACACATGAGATAAATACACCTTTGACATACATAAAAGGAAATGTGGAGATGTCAAGATATGATCTTGCAGATATGCCTGAAAATGAGTTTAAAGAGAGACTTTTAGAAGACAACCAAAAAGTGATGGACGGTATCAAAAGGATGGCACTGATTGTTGAGTCTATGAGGGAAGTATCTCAAGCAACACCGAAAGAGAGAGAAGAGTGTAATCTATACGATACGGTGGTAACAGCCTTGGTTCTTGTATCAAACAGGGCAAAGCAAGTATCAAATATCTATATAAACGGTGAATTGTTTGATATAGATACTATAGAAAAAAGTAAATATGATTATCCTGTATCTATAAATAAACAAAGAATAGAACAGGTATGGACTATTATATTAAACAATGCTTTGGATGAACTTGTAAAAATTGCTGATTTTGAAGATAGAAGAATAGATATTGATCTAAGAAAAAAAGCAAATGATGTGGAAGTTGTCTTTAAAGATAATGCCGGAGGGATCCCTAAAGATATTATAGATGTGATATTTGAACCTTTTGTAAGTACAAAAGAGTCATCGGGAATCGGTATAGGTCTAAACGTGGCTAAAAAGATTATAGATGAACATGATGCCTATATCTTAGCTTCGAATCATGATGAAGGGGCACAGTTTAAGGTGTGGGGGTTTGATTCAAAACAAAGGAAAATATCTTAACAATAGCAGTTTTTTGTATAAATTACTAAAGTACAGAACTCATACTCCACATAGGCACCATAATTGCAAGTATAAGCCAAAGAACCATCATGGCTATAATTAAAATCATAAAGGGTTCAAAAAACAAAGAGAAGTTTTTAACACTTTGTTCAAATCTTTCTTTGTAGAGTTTAGATATATCCTTTAAAACCTGTTCATAGTTTGCCGTATGTTGTGCAGTATATAAAAGTTTGACGGTAAGCTCATCAAAGATCTTGGAATCCTCAAAAGCTTGGGCTATTGATCTTCCGTTTTTTATTTTATGTGTTATTTTATTTATTTGATGGATGATAAATTGATTGGATGTAATATTTTTACTATGTTCAACGGCAAGTTGAAAATTGTATTTGGAACTTACAATTATCCACATTGATAAAAAAAGTCTGTAATAGTAGTAGTTTTTTATTAGTTCACTTATTATTGGTATGTGTAATATTAAAGATTTATCAAATAAGAATTTATATCTTTTTCTAAGATAAATAACTGTGTAGCTCAATACCATAAAAAAGATGATAAAAATTACAAAGTACTCACTAAAAGCTGTTTGTACCCATAATAGTATCTTAGTAGATAAAGGGAGATCATCTCCCAATATTTTAAAAATATATTCAAAATTCGGGATAACATATAAAAAAATCATACAAACAGATATAGCCAAAGATAATAAAAGAACAAAAGGGTATCTAAGTGCATCTTTTAGTTTCTCTTTGCTTGAGAGATCTTGTTCATACAATATTACAACAGAATTTACAGCTTCTTTGATATTTGAATTCTCAAGACCCATTTTTATAAACATTATAGTTGTTTTACCCAATAGTTTAAGGTAGGGTTTTAAAACTACATCAATATCTTTTGAGGTCTTAACCGCCCTATCAAGAGAATGTAGAAGCTGTAAGTTCTTTTTATCTTTTTCTGAGTTGATAAGCAGTGTAATAGCATCGTTAAAAGTCAAGTTTGAGTTTAGCATGATACTTAACTGTTTAAAAAGTTCATATATATTTTTTTTATCATTTTTAACTTTAAAAAAACTCCTATTCTTAAATTGAGTTAATTGTACAATTTTTATTATGTTGTTTGGGTATCGGGGCAGATTTTTTAGAAGCTCTACACTATCTGCTTCAAGAACTATTGTTTTTATCTTATGTTTTATTTGGTAAGTGATCTTATATTTCACGTGATATCCTGCTAAAGTACTCTTCTAGTGATGTAGTACCGTTTTTTATCATATCTTTTCCGTTTACACTAAGCTCTTTAAAGTTTCTTTTTTTTGCATAGGGTAATATATCTATTAGATTATTGGATGATATAAGTTTTGCAATATGATCATCTATAGGTAATGCTTCACAAATAACTTTTCGATTCTTATATCCGGTAAGGTCGCATTTTTTACACCCTTTTTTAATATAGCATTTTGTCAGCTCATCATATTTTTTACAATAAGGGCAAAGAACCCTAACCAGCCTTTGGGATATGACCAGTTTTAAAGTTGAAGCTATCAAGTATGAGGGTGCTTGAAGGTCAAATAATCTGGTGATGGTTTCCACGGCACTGTTTGTATGAAGTGTTGCTATAACTAGATGTCCTGTTAAAGAGGCCTGCATGGCTATTTGAAGTGACTCTTTATCTCTTATCTCCCCTATCATAAGTATATCAGGGTCTTGTCTTAGGATATTTTTTAAAACAGTAGTGTAGTCAAGATTAATATCGTTGTTGATATTTATTTGTATGACCCCTTTAAGTTTATACTCTACCGGGTCTTCAACTGTTATGATCTTTTTTTCATTTGAGTTTAAAAAGTTAAGCATGGAGTAAAGTGTTGTTGTTTTACCGCTTCCTGTGGGTCCTGTGACCAGTATCATCCCTTGTGTTAAGGTCAAGGTATTTTTTATATCATCTAGTATTTTGGTTTCAAACCCTATTGAGTCTAAAGGTTTTTGAACATTTTCGTTATCCAGAACTCTTAATACTATAGATTCACCGTGAATTGTGGGCATTGTGGAGATCCTAAAGTCATAATCTTTATTGTTTATATTTTTTGTAAACCTGCTGTCAAGGGGATGACGATTTTGTGAGATATCAAGATTTCCCAAAAATTTGATCACGGAACTTATTAGTTTGAAAAGTTCTATATGAAAACTGAAAAATTGATTTAGTATACCGTCTATTCTTAATCTTATAATAAATATATCTTTAAATATCTCAAAGTGTATATCACTTACATTTGAATCTACCGAAAAATGAAGTATGGTATCTATAAAGTTTATAATATATCTATTTTCAGATTTTATATTTTTGTGCTTTAAGGCTTCATCTGCATCATTGTATAGTTGTTTTTTAATATGAAGATATTTGTATTCCATCTCTAAATATTTTTGTTCCACCTCTATTAGTTTTACAGGTTTGTTGAAGATCTTCATTATGGGCTTAATATCTTGTGATATATCCAAGCAAGCTGTGAGTATATAAAGTAAATTATCCTCTATGGGTAATATATTATATTCTTTTAGCAGCTCTAGATCTAAATTGGCTGCAAGATCATAGTTTATAGTGTAGACAGATAGGTTATTTTCACTCATCTTTACTCCAGATACTTTTGATTTGATCTATTTTAAGATGGAGCAGCTTTTTATTTTTAATATGTTCTAATATCACATTGTCTGAATGTGCATCTTTGATAATGTAGTTATCTATTTTATCACCGGTTTTATACCACTTGTTGTTTATAAATAGTTCATCTTTTATCACGGCATTTAAGGTATAGGCAGTTTTTCTATAGGTGTTATTAGTGCGTTTTTTTTGTGAAAAAGGGTTCGGGGTGTTTTCTATCATAGCTATTTTTATATAAGGATCATAGAAGTATGTGATATTAAGTTCAATATCACACAATAGTATCTTATCTTGTTTATATATTTTTAATTGTGTTATTTTAAAATGTTTTGATATATAGTTAAGAAAGTTTAATATATTTTGGAATTTCCCTTCAAGACTTAGTGAGCAGAGTTTGTTATTGAATTTTATATATTTTGTATTTATTTGATATTGTTGTATATTTTCTTCTATTACTCTAAATATGAGGTTTTGTTCTTTTTTAGTGATCTTTCTTTTTAGCTCTTTTATTTTTTTATCATACTTTACCGTATCTTTATTTACAGGGTTTTGTTTTTCTTTTACAAATAACTTATCGCTGTAGCTGTATAATATTATATACAATATAAGCACTATAATATAAACTTCAGTTTTTTGTACCGTGGTTAGTTTTTCAAAATAGTTTTTAAAGTTCAATCTCGAGCTCCATTTTATAAATATTGTATTGTTTATCAAATATAAGTGATGAAATATTTGTTTTCTTATTGTAAGTACTTATAAGGTTAAGAAGATTGATCTTTTGTTTATGTGTGACGATTATCCTAAATTTATTATCATAGGTAAGCTCTTGTAGTAAAATATTGTTTAGTTTTATATATTTGAAGATCTCAGTCATATGGTCTACTATTTTATTGTTGTGTTGTTTATATATCTTTTTTAGTTTGTTATATTGGATCGTTTCTTTTTGTGGTTTGATATTTGTATTTTTAGCTTGTTCATCTAAAGTGTGTTTGTATAGCAATATTGATAAAAAGATTATAAATGAGGAGGTAAGATATATGATAAATAGCTTGTATGAACTTTGTACCTTTACCGGATGGTATTTTTTCTCGAGGTGTAAAGGTATAGTATGATGTTTTTCTTTTAGTTGTCCTAAGCCGGTTTTATCTATATAGGTAACATTATTTATATCCATATGATAGGTTTGTGATACATAGATCTCAATATCCTCTTGTGATACATCAGTGATTTGTTTAAGAGACCACTGCACAGTAACACTCCAAAATAAATCCTATAAAACCC
>JAYEMD010000045.1:0-4840 GCA_034717895.1 Campylobacterota bacterium
ATTTAGAACATCATAGAGATTCATCAAATCAAGATAATAATTCAATAATACTTGAATAGAGAGGGGAAGTAAAGACTTTCAGTCTTAGAGAAACCTATGGACTTTCAGTCCATAGTGGTTTAGTTAACGCATGCAAGTTTAATCCGGCTTTTGTATAAAGTTTAAATAGTGGAAGACTGTTATATAGAAGGGGAGTGAAAAATAAAGGCTTTCCTGTTGAGTCTAAAAAGTTCAGCTCTCTTTTATTATGATGAAGTAACTCTTTTAGTACATGGATAAATTTTGTCCCTCCCAGGGCATATTTTAATATATCGTTATCTATAAGCTTTTTTTTATCATGATTACTTAATATTATCTCATTTAGAACTTCAAAAAGAGTTTTTCCTTTTTTATCCATTACTGTAGGATCTGCATTGTACTGTAAAAGTAAAGAAACTATATCCAGCTTCTCGACACCTCCGTATGCGGCAAGAGAAAGAGCTGTTTCACCGTATATATTCTGCAGATTAACTTCTATACCGGAACCAAGAAGCATGGCTGTTTGATCTACATTACCCACTTTTACGGCTTGAAAAAGGGCATTTTCATTTTTTGAGTTTACTGCGTTTATATCTATACCGTGTTCGATAAGCTTTTTTGACATAAGGTATAAACTGTATCTCCTATCCTCGTCATTGTCGCTTAACTTTGAAAATGTCGATATCACCTCTATAAGTATGGTATTCTCATCTGCTACTCTGGCACTTATATTAAATCCAAGTTTTATAGCTTCTTCAATAATATAAAAACTCTCAATACCCTTTAATGCGGTAATAGATAAATAGGTATTGCCCTCTTTATCTTTTATATTGGGATTTGCACCATGCTGCATAAATTTTATTGCCAGATCATCGTTTTCTTTAACAAAGTTATGATGTAAAATAGTGTTCTGTTCTATATCAACGTTGTTAAGATCTAGATTTTTAAAAGTTAAAAGATAGTCTATAAATTCAATATTACCGTATGAAAGTGCATCATACAGCACATGCCGCCCTTTGTTGTCTTTTGAGTTAATATTAGCACCGTGTTCAAGAAGTATTTTTGCCATCTCGTGATCACCGAGTACCACGGCATCTTGAAGCAAACTTCTACCAAATTGATCTTTTCTATTTATATCAACATCAGATATCTCTAAAATCTTATCAATAACTCGATGTTGATTTAGTTCAATTGCAATATCAAAAGGAGTTTTTCCGTTTTTGTCTGTTTTATCTACTGATACGTGATTGTTTAAAAGCCAAATAGCCGCTTTTATTTTTCTTTTTTCAATACAAGTGTGTAAGAATGTTTCTTTATTAGAATTTTGGTAGTTAATATCTATATTAGTTGAGTTTAGAAGTTTTTCTAATCTTTTTTTATTAAAATCTTCACTAAGCAGCTCATCTAAAAATTTTACATGAGGATCTTTATTTATAAATGATTTTAACACGTCTAACTCCTGACAAATTGTATTGTAGTGTACTATCAAAATACTTTAAAATATATTATTTATCAAGGTAAACTGTTGGCATATTACCCTAAGGTTTGTAGTGGTCATAAACTATAACATACTTACTAAAATTATTTAAAATAGAAAAACTACTTTTAAGATAGATAATATTATTTGAATAGTAAGGTACAATTATAAGCCGAGTTTTGTATTTAGCAATAATTTATCTATACTGTCAATTACTTAACAGTTAAAGCGAAAAGAAATATTGTGAAGTTTATACCACTCTTTTCTTGCTGCAGGTTGGGTTTACATAGCTGTCAAGATCACTCAAGACACTGGTGGGCTCTTACCCCGCCGTTTCACCTTTTCCTCATCTTTAACCAAAAGTGAGGTAGTTTACTTTCTGTTGCACTGTCCCTTAGGTTACCCTAGCCATCAGTTAGATGGAACCATACTTCACGGCAGCCCGGACTTTCCTCTTGAGAGCATCTCAAGCTATTGCTTATTGTACCTTAGGTTGTATTATACCTTTTATTTTCTTATAATATCGTAATCATCCGGTATAGAATATCTAAATATCGCTCTTGGTATCCCTTTGTTTTGATCAATATTTGAAAAAGCTATAGTTATGTTGTTATCTATATTATCTTTGTATTGTACTTTTTGTAAAATGTTATTTTCTATTGTTAAAGTATACTCAATATTGTAAAGCTTTGCTTTATATTTATTAAGTGATATTTTTTTTGCATTTTGTATTAGTTTTAGTATATCAATCTGCTCTTGAAGTGTTGTTACAATTGCTTGTTCTAATTCCGGCTCTATAATTGTTACCTGCGTATAATTTATATAAACATCTTTTTGTATCGGTTCGTTATATCTCCAAAGTATAAAAGAGGGGTTTTTTATATATAGCTTACCTTTATATACTATGGTATTGTTTGTTGTATTTTTAATAATCTGTTCAAAATCGGCTTGGTAAGTTTTTATATCTTTTATGTTTGCCGTCAAACTAGATATTATAAACAATAGTAAAAATAATAATCTTTTCATATTCAATATTTCCTTAAATAATGTGGCAACATTGTACCATTTAATATATAGAATTAATATAAAGATGATAGAATTATAATATATATTATTGCTTGGGGTGGATAATGCAGATTAATACACATTTGAAAATTGACAATGAACTTAACGGAAAAGTTATAGAATTAAAAGAGGATTATTCAAAAGTTGAATTAAATACTATTTTGAAAATGGCTGCTGATGAGAATGGACTGGTACACGGAGGTTTTATTTTTTGTGCGGCAGATTATGCTGCAATGGCAGCTGTTAATGATCCATTTGTTGTGTTGGCAAAAAGTGAAACAAAGTTCACAGCACCTGTAAAGGTTGGAGACAGGGTAATATTAGAAGCGAAAATTACGGAAAAAAACGGTATGAGGTCAAGTGTTGAAGTAAAAGCTAAGGTATTTGATAAAATTGTTTTTATAGGGATGTTTTATACAGCAACTTTAGAGAAGCATGTGTTTGAAATGAACTAGGATAAATTATGACAGTAGATGAGTTTTTAGTAAATGAATATAGTTCAATAATAGATCTATTAGATTATCATCAAAATCTTTTTGAAATATCTGATGATGTTTTTGTTGGTGACTATTTAAATATAAGAGGTATCATTTTTGATTTTTACAAAACATTCTGTCTTTTAGACAGTGGATTTGAAAATAAATTAGATTTGAAACTTTATAACGACATAGTAAGTGTATTTAACTATTCCAATTCAATAGATTTTGATAAAATATGTGACGATTCATATACTTTATATACTCAGACTGAGCATCAAAATTTAAGATTAGAAGAATATAAAAAGGAGTTTTTGGAATATAAAAAAAATATCAAGTTTAAGTTTATCAAAATTTTAAATATAAAGCTGTTTATATTTGATCATCTTATGTGGTACAGGGCAAACCATTCAGATAAGCTTGCATATTTCCTCATAAGCCAAAAATTAAAAAATAATTTAACTACAATAAATATTATTGAAGAGTATTCCCATCTTCATGCATCACAAATACAATTTGAATTTGAGCCGGTTGATGAAATTCTAAAAACGAAATATGAGTTATATGAGAAGCATAAATTAGAAAGGATACTTTCAACATGTGAAATTAAACAAGGACAATCTTATCAAAATCTTAAAAAACTCATAGATAATAAACAGCATATCAGTATATTAAAAGATATAGAAGATAAGTATATAGAGTACTTGGTATCAAATATTGAATTTCAGAAATATCAAATGCATGACCTTATAATAAAAGAGGGTGATATGGATGAAAAAATATATTTTTTATTTGCAGGTGAGTGTCGTGTTACCGTTGGAAGTAGTATGGTCGGTAAGATTAAAGAAAAACAGATATTCGGAGAGTTTGCCGCATTAGATAAAAGTGCAAGAAGTGCTACTATAAGAGCAAATAAAGAATCTATAGTTATGAGCTTTGATGTAGAATATAAGCTTTTTGATCGTATCCCTTGTGTATTTTCATATCTTTATAGAAATATAACCAACGAATTAATTAAAAAGATAAAACTTTCAAATGATAAGAAGTTCTAAAGGGCACCTCTAAAAGAAGTTTAGGAGTTTATTCTATTTATAAAATAATTCATTAAAAAAGGGGTATATCATTTGATATACCCCTTTTTATTATATGGTCAATAAAAACTATTTATTTTTTTCAGCTTCTCTATAACCTATAGCGTAAGCTTGTTTATTGATCTCATGTACTTTTGCAGGTACTTTAGAAAGCATAACTTCCTCTAAAAGATCTTTATCAATAGCATCCATAAGACAGTTAGCAACACCTAGTGCGATAACTGATTGAGTAATAACATTACCAACTTCCTCTTTAGCAAGTGTGATAATAGGTATCTCTATGATATTCCAAGTTTCTCTATCTTCTTCAGTTGGGTTAATAAGGTTTGGCTCAATTACTATTGTTCCACCTTTAGATACACCGTCTTTAAAAAGATCATAACTTTTTTGTGCAACAGAAAGCATGAAGTCAATCTCACCGTCTTTTGCGTATGGGTAGTAGATCTCATCATCATCAAGAGTGATATCAACAACAGTCGGTCCACCTCTTACTTGTGAAGTATATGTCGCTGTTTTTAGTCCATATCCACCGGCTTTGATTTTTGCAGCTGCAAAAATCTCTCCGGCAAGAAGAACACCTTGTCCACCAACACCTGTAAATCTCATTAGTTTTCTAGCCATGATGTTTCTCCTTAAATCTTTTTCTCAAACTCATCTTGAGTAATTTTTGCTCTCTTACCTTGATGTGCATCTTTAATATCCTGATACATATC
>JAYEMD010000046.1:0-21040 GCA_034717895.1 Campylobacterota bacterium
ATTTAGAACATCATAGAGATTCATCAAATCAAGATAATAATTCAATAATACTTGAATAGAGAGGGGAAGTAAAGACTTTCAGTCTTAGAGAAACCTATGGACTTTCAGTCCATAGTGGTTTAGTCTTATTTAAAGGTAACTAATTTTATGGTGGAATATATGTGGAGTCAATGTATATTAGACTTTTGATATTTAGGTATTAAATTTTTAAATCATTATAAATAGTACGGCTATTATAGGTATTATTTAGTATGTAATTATCACCGTATTTGACTGATGAACACGGACAATATGTCTGCTGCGGGACTTACAATAGACTACGGACCATACGCTTTTATGGAAGAGTTTGATCAGGATTATGTATGTAACTTATCCGATAAAGAGGGTAGATACAGCTTTACAAACCAGCCTTTTATAGCTCAATGGAATCTGTCAGTCTTAGCTAAAGTCTTAAGTCCAATTGCTGATGAAGGTTTGATGAACAGCTACAATGATATGTTTATAGGAAAGTTTAAAAAAAGATATTTTGCAATAATGAAAGAGAAGTTGGGGCTTTATAATACAGATATAGATGACACTACATTGATATTAAGAATGTTTAGTGCCTTGCAGGCTGAAAGTATAGACTATAACTCGTTTTTTTATAAGGTATCCTGCGGTGATTTTAACTTCTTGGATTCTATACAGATAAAAGGATGGTTCAAACTGTATAAAAATAGATTGGAGCATGAAACCGTATCAAAAGAGGAAAGGTTGAGTAAGATGAAAAAGATCAATCCAAAATATATCCTTAGAAACTATATGCTTCAAGATGCCATTGATGCTGCTGAGAATGATGACTATAGATTGGTAAATGACTTTTTAGAGATAGCCCATGATCCCTATGGAGATCATCCTAAGTATGAACAATATACCAAACCGAAACCTAATTGGGAACCTTTGCGGCGTAGTTGTTCCTCTTAGTATATTGATGGAGTTTTTATATAGCAATTAGGACATTTGTCCCTATATACTCCATCTTAATCATCCTCTTAATTAAACTAATGATTTAATGTATACTTTTTATCACTTGTTGTATTATTTGTTTGTTGATACCAAGTTCATTTGAGATCATAGTTAACCCCTCATTTAGAGTAATAAGTCTGTTTTGTACGTGTTGGTCATATCTTTGTTTCCAAATATTTAATACTTTAAATTCCATTTTTTATCCTCTTAGTATAGATATAGCTTTCACTACCTTAAAAAAAAATATATATTCGTATTATGACATGGTTTTTAGTCTCTGTCAATATAAAATCTTATAATTTTTATAAGTATATAGAATACTTAAGAAATTATTAATTTAAAAAAAGAGAAATAGAATTAATAAAATCCCATTTAAATATAAAAAAAGATAGAATTCCACTATGAATTTATGTGAATAACGACAAAGATTTAGTTTCAATAGATACCTATGTTAAACAAAAGTCAGAGATCTCAAAAGCTCAGCTTTTAACTAATTTTCTATTACAGTAGTTTTATTTCGTCCAGTGTTTTTTGATCTATAGAGTGCTTCATCGGCAGATTTAATTAGTTTTTCAAATGTATTATATTGATCTGAGGCTGATGCAATCCCTATGGAAATAGTACAATGTATATTATTATGGGATTCATATTTTATCTTATTAATCTCTATTCGTATTTTTTCCATTCTTGATAAAATATCATCTATATTTGAATATGGAAAAATAATTAAAAACTCTTCACCACCGTATCTATATACTAAATCATTATCTCTCACATTATTTTTGATGTATTGAGCAATACCTTTAAGTACTATATCTCCTACATCATGTCCATAGTTGTCATTAATAGATTTAAAATGATCAATATCACAAATAGCTAAAGTTAAATTAGAGTCATATAATCTATTAGAAGCAAAATTATTTTTTATATAATTAGTTAAATAGTGTCGGTTATATAATCCTGTTAGTGGATCTTTAAAAGCTTTATCTTGAAGTTTTTTAGTTTGTGTAATATCTTGCATAGTCCCTAGAGTTCTAATTGGGTTCAGGTTCATATTGTCATAATAAGTTTTCCCCCTTTCAACAACATATTTAATACGACCATCTTTCATTAAAAGACGATGTTCTATATAATAAGGAGTTTTAGTAACAATTGATTTAGTAAAAGCATCATTTACTTTTAGTTTGTCATCGGGATGAATCATATCTAAAAAACTTTCATAAGATGGATCAAAACCAGAAGAGTCGATCTCAAAAATATTATAGACTTCATTTGACCATGAAAGCTTATTGGAAGTTATATCAAATTCCCAGTGACCAATATGAGCTATCCTTTGAGCTTCTTCTAAAGTGTATTTTTGTTTTATAATCTCTGCATCTTTTTCTTTAAAGAGTAGTTCAAATTTAGCAAGAACGCCATTGAAATTTTGATTAAAAAGATCACTGAAATCATCATAAATTTCATATGTTAATTTTTCATGTTTTAAAAAAAAGGTGATCATAGATTTTTGAAAATGTACACAAAGAATAAAAAGTTCATGAGGCATTATCTCTTTATTATGTAAGAATTTTAAATAATCATCTATTACAGGACAATCTCCAAGTTCAGATTTTCCCTCTAGTATAGAAATAAAATAATCAAAAATACCACTTGCATAATTATTTTTGAATATTTTTGAGTTAACATCATGTAAATTTAAAACATTGACTACATCCTTATAATTTATCCAATTATTTAATATTGTACTTTTATTGGTTATAAGAAAATTAACTGTTTTATAGTCTATATCTATCTCTACTTTCATAATATACAAACATACTCTTCTAGAACAAAGAATAAGCTTAAAGTATAAAATTAATATTTTTACTAGGAACTAGCGGGTATCAAAAAAAAGAATGATTTAATATTAAAAAATCAATCCAAAAAACTAATCTAGCACTCTAAGATTATAAGTGCCAATTTGTATGATATAATATCTCTAAAAAATAGGGAGTATAAAATGGAACAGATTAAAACAATATTTTTATTAACATTACTTTCAGTTGTATTTGTATCTATAGGTTTTGCTTTTGCAGGCAGCGGCGGAGCAATGATAGCATTACTAATCGTTGGTGGTATGAACTTTTATGCTTACTACTATTCAGATAAACAAGTACTAAAGCATTATGATGCACAGCTTCTACCAACAAACCATTATATTTATAAAATAGTATTAAGACTTATTAACAAAACAGATCTTCCTATGCCAAAGGTATATATCATAAAAGATAATATGCCAAATGCCTTTGCAACAGGAAGAAACCCTGATAATGCAGCAGTTGCAGTTACAAGCGGACTTTTGGATATATTAAATGAAAAAGAGATAGAGGGTGTAATAGCACATGAACTCTCACATGTAAAACATTATGATATCTTAATAGGTACTGTTGCCGCAACAGTTGCAGGTGCGATTGCCTGGATAGCAAATATGATGCAGTTTAGCGCTATGTTTGGAGGAAGTAACAATAGAAATGTTCACCCGATTGTTATGATACTATTGGCTGTTATCTTGCCTATTGCAGCTATGATTGTCCAGATGAGTGTAAGTAGAAGCCGAGAGTATATGGCAGATGAGGGTGCTGCAAGACTTACAGGAGATCCCTCATATCTTCAAGCTGCACTTTCAAAGTTAGAATCATATGCAAAAAGAGGTGATCTGCATAATGCCACACAAGAAACAGCACATATGTTTATAGTTAATCCTTTTAGCGGTCATAATGTAAGTTTTGCAGATCTGTTTAGAACTCATCCCACAACAGAGGATAGAATTGCAAGGCTTGAAGAGTTAAAATTTGAGTTAAGATAATTGGATCAATTCTTTTAAGAGCTTTTTACAAAAGGTTTGACATTTTCATATACAATATTAAAAACATGCTGTTTCTTTTTATCTATCCATCCTGATGTCTGATCGTTGTATATTATGATATTGGCGGTGTTCTTATCCTTAAAAGGTCTTATGGCTCTACCTATGATCTGCTGCATACGTGCCGTATCTTCAAAGGGTGGATAAGCTGGACTTGCACAAAAAACATTTCTAATTGAGGGTATATCTGTACCTTCCCCTAGAAGTTTTGAAGTACCTATTAACACATAGTCGGTTACCTCATTTTCAGTTAAACTGTTAAAGATCATATCTCTGTGCTTTGCTTTTGTGTCCGCATTGATGTAAAGGGTATTATAGTCCTTTGACAGCTCCTCTTGTATTAGTTCACCAAGTTCTAAAGTATTTACAAGTATTACTGATCTGTTCTGTTTATATTGTTTCTTTTCTATGTTTAGGGAGTGTTTAATATCTTTTATAAGTGTCTCTTTTCTTTTTTTAGATTTATCGATATTCTTTTTTAACATCCCCAGCTTTATATTGAAATCAAGTGATTGAAGATATGGTTGATCTATATTTATCTTATAGTTCGTATCTTTAAAGTGTATATTGGGACGTACTAAAAAGTTGTCTTTATATAGGTCGTCTATCTCAATACGGCTTAATTCATTTCCAACTAGTTCAAAAAGTCTTTTTTCGTTTTGGGTATTGTTTCTGTATGGTGTAGCTGTTAGACCGTGTTTGTACATAGCAGGTATTTGTGATACAACATTATAGTAAACCTCCGCACTGGCTTTATGCATCTCGTCGCATATAAGCATGGAGTAATTATCTTGGATTATTTTGTCTAAAGATGATTTATTGTTTAAAGACTGCCATGTGGTGATGAGTATAGGTGTACCAAACTCTTTTTTTGAGGAGCTAAGTTCCCCGATGCAGTTTGGATCTATTCCCAAGATTGACTGAAATCTTTTTTTTGTCTGTTTTACAAGGTCTGATTTTGGAACTATAAAGAGAGTTCTAATATTTCTTTTAGCGATTAAATAAGCAGCAATATTTGTTTTGCCTGCACCTGTAGGAGCGTAAATATAACCAGTAAGAGTCGTACGGGTAAATTTGTCAATACAATCTTGTTGGAATTTTCTTGGATGAAAGTTTTTTAACTTAATCGACTCTTTATCCTTTAATATTTTACAATTATCCCTTTGTGGAACATTTACGTTCCATTGGATATCTTTAGAAGTTTTTTTAAATTTTGTTAGTAACTCTAGCACTTTACCGTAAGGAAACATCTTTTGAGTTCCTTTATCAATCAGTGTGATTTGACTTCCAATAATCAATTGCATTATATACTCCATCTATATGATTGAAAGATTATATACTAAAAAACTGTGTTGTTGTAAAATCATGACAAATTGCAATATAAATAAAGGGCACCTCTAAAAGATATATTAATAAGATATGGTTTTTATGGAAAAATATCAGTCTACATATATGATATCTATATCTTCACTGTTTGAGGTATGTTCTTGAATAAATCTCAAAGCTTTGTTCGCAAGTATATATTTTATATTATTTGAATCTACATTTTCAAGTATCCAATACAAATAATCTACATCCAGATCGATCCATTTATATCCGGAAAACTTTCCAAAACCTATTTTTTGAGTCTCTATAGGTGAGTCGTAAATTTTGTTTAATTGTTTTTTTGCTTGTTTATTTCCCATATCTTCAAGCCCATGAAGATATTCCGTTGAGAGTTTATCCCAATCTAAGCCTTTGTATATCCCAAAATCAATAGTATCACTCATATGTTCCCTTTTGTTTTGCAACTCTTTCTTTTAAATAATCATATGATTGTTTTATAGAATGAAATCTGTTATGGTGATATTTTATCATTTTAAAAGTTTATACTCAATATTTTTTGGTAATTCTTTATAATAATCATAGATTGATAAATTTCGATAGTCTATTCACTACATTTTCACTCTTATTAATTATAATTACACTTATACTATAAATTAGTAAGGATTTTAAATGAAAAAATTTTTTATATTGCTGATTATGTTGTTGAATTTTGCTTTTGCCGACGGTTCAAAACATATATTGTTGTTGAACTCTTATCACCAGGGGATGACTTGGGTTGATAATCTGACTAAAGGTGTTCATGATATATTAAATATTGAAAAAAATAACTACATCGTTCATATAGAAAATATGGATACTAAACGACACAACACTAAAGAGTATTACGAATCTGTCGCTTATTTGTATAAAAACAAATATAAAGATATAAAGTTAGACCTTATACTATCTTCTGATAACAATGCCTTTGATTTTTTAAGAAAATACAGGGATGATATTTTTGGAGATATTCCTGTTTCTTTTAGCGGTGTTAACAACTTTTCCAAGTCGATGCTTGAGGGTTATTCAAATTATACGGGAGTTGCTGAAAACTTTTCAGATATAAGTACTGTTAATACAATATTAAAACTTCATCCAAATACTAAAAAAATATATATACTTAACGATTATTTAAAAACAGGGCGTGCCTGGGAAGCATCTATGCGAAAAAATCTTGAAATTTTTAAAGATAAGGTTGAGATACAATATAGTGAAAATCAAACATTACAAGAGCTTCAAAATACCGTAAAGTCATTAGAAAAAGGTACAGTATTGCTTATGGGTGTTTTTTTCGCAGATAAGAATAAAGAGTATTTAACATATGAAAAAATAGGAAAGTCTTTATTGGATCAATCGCCGGTTCCTGTGTACTGTTTACTAAATTTTAATATATCTAACGGTGTTGTGGGCGGTGATGTGATAAGCGGTTATCATCAAGGTGCTATGATGGCAAAACTTGGTTTGAGTATTTTACAAGGTATTAATCCTGCTGATATTGAGATAGTAGAGGATGGTGCCAACAAGTTTATATTTAATGACAAGGCATTAAAAAAGTTTAATATTGATAAAACGATTCTTCCTAAAAATTCAATAATAATAAATGAAAAAGAATCCTTATACAAGAAATACGGATTGAGTATCATAATCTTTTTAGTAGTTTTCGCTATTTTTGTTTTAACATTTTTATTATTTTACAATAAAAAAAGCCTAAATAGTGAAAAAAGTATTTTAAGACTTATAGTTTATGCACCTTTGATATTTATTCCAAGTATTATTGCCATATTGATCTATACAATTTTATCAAATAACAATGAAATATTTGAAAATAATATAAAAGAGTTGGAAAAAAGTATTTTGATTAGTCAAAAACAACTAACTATGTTTGAGGTGGAAAAGTTATCAAAAGAGATTATTGATAAAGATGATACTCGTGAAAATATATTAAACTATATCAATTTAAAAAAGTATAGTAATAACGGTTATTTTTTTGCACTAAATAAAAAAGGCTTGGTATTGGCACATGGTGTAAATAAGGAATTAATAGGTAAAAATGTATACAACTATAAAGATAACAGCAAAGAGTATTATATTAGGTCAATTATTAGAAATGCCATGAATAATAGTTTGGAGTTTGTAGATTATGAGTGGGAAAACCCTGAAACAAAGCAGGTAGAAACTAAATATACATACGCAAAATATATCCCTAAATATGATATGATAATTAGCTCGGGTGTTTATGTTGGAAATATACAAAAGGAACTAAATAAAAGAATTAAAGAGTTGAATGATAAAAATGAAGATCAAATACATATGATACTTTTTATATCTTCTGTTGTTTTATTGTTATCTTTAGTTATAACTTTTATTTTATCTAATATCATAAAAAAGATATTTAAAAATTATAGTAAAGAGCTTGATAGTAAAAATAAAAACCTTGAAGAGGTAAATACAACACTGGAAAAAAGAGTTCAAGAGAGGACAAAAAATCTTGAGAATGAGAGAAATAAAATAAAAACCTTCCTTGATGCAACGATGGAAGCAATATTTATATCAAAGAACGGTATATGTTTAGATGTAAATAAAAGTGCCGTAGATATTTTCGGGTATGACTCAAAAGAGGATATGATAGGTAAAAAGTTAATAGATTTTGTAGCACCTGAATCGCATAATATAGTACAACAAAAACTAAAAGACTATGATTCAAAACCATATGAAGGTATAGTATCGAAAAAGGATAAGAGCAAATTTACCGCATATATAAGAGGATTGAATGTGGATAATACAGATCTTCGTATATCTAGTGTTATTGATATAACACATTTAAAACAGCTTGAATTACAGTCAAAACATGCTGCTATGGGTGAGATGATAGGGAATATAGCTCATCAATGGAGACAGCCTTTATCTGTAATATCATCTGCTTCTACGGGTATATTGATAAAAAAAGAGTATGGTTTGCTAGATGATACGGAGCTTGAAAGTTTATGTAAAAAGATTGATCAAAATGCACAATACCTTTCTCAGACAATTGATGATTTTAGAGATTTTATAAAAGATGATACAAAACCTGTTAACTTTAATCTTAAAGATGATACGAAAAGTTTTATAAAACTTATGGAGAGTAATATTAAAAATAATAAGATTCAGATAATAATGGATCTTCAAGATGATATAGATCTAAATGGTTTCCCCAATGAACTTATACAGTGTTTTATTGATATTTTCAATAATGCCAAAGATGCTTTTATCCAAAATAATGTAAATGAAGATGAGAGATTTATATTTATAACTCAAAAAATAATAGAGAATAATGTAGTTATATCATTTAAAGATAATGCCGGAGGTATACCTGAAAATATTAAAGCAAAAATATTTGAACCTTATTTTACTACAAAGCATGAATCTCAAGGTACCGGATTGGGTTTGCATATGTCATATAACTTAATTGTAAACCATATGAAAGGGTCAATTGATGTTTTTAATCATAAGTATGAATTTAAAGATCAAAAATACAAGGGTGCAGAGTTTGTGATAATGATTCCTTTGACTTAACAAAGAGTGTATAAGATTCTGTGTTGGAAATGCTCCTTTAGTTGTTTGGCTGTTCTTTACATAAGGCATCAAGCAAAATATTTGATATAAAATCACTAATATATGCTAATATCTTTTCATCGTCATTATCCAGGTCTTTTAAGCCCTCTATATTTAACTGACTATTTTGCATAACATAGTATGAATTTATAGTACCCATTATTAAAGATTTCAGTTCATAAAGATCCATCTGTTTATATTTTTCTTTAAGATCAAGTTCATCTACCAAAGCTCTTATATATTTTAGTTCATCTTCAAAATCTTTTTCAATACCGCTTTTTACATTGTTACCGAAATTTGCCATCTCTCTTAATGACAGAGGTACGATTTCCGGGTTTTCAACAATAGCTTCTACATACAGATTGATATATTGTCTAAATTTAGTTTTTGGATTTGTGTCACTGTTTATAATATTTTCTGTTTCTTTTCTTTTTATGGTTATTAAGTTTGTAACCACTTCAAGATACAAAGATTGTTTATCTTTGAAGTGATAATAGATAGTTGCTTTATTTACATCAAGTTTAGAAGCTAGTTTATTCATACTAAGTCCGTCATAGCCCAGCTTTGCAAATTGTTGTGTTGCTACTTTCAAAATATTTTTCTTTGTCATTATATAAAAATTCCTAATATGTTTTAGTTTGCTTAATGAAAGTATAAACAAAATTTGTTTAAAATTTCATTATTAACTAACCGTTCGGTTAGATCTTGGAAAAAATATGAAAAAAATATACACAAGTTTAATTTTACCTTTCGCACTTTACGGGCAAACCTTGCAGGTTTTGGTTGATAATGCCTTAGAGAATCAGTTGGTTGAATCTTCAATTTATAATATAGAGTCTATAAAAAAAGAGTATGAAAGTACTAAAAGTAACTATCTGCCAAAAGTTACAATAGGTTCTTCATATACAAATACAAATGAAGAAACCGCATCCACGGCAGATAGCTCTATAGTTAGTTATGCAAATATCAACTATATAGTTTATGACGGTGGTGCTAAAAATGCCAGATATGATTCCTATGAATCATCTATAAAAAGTTCAACTGAATCTTTAAGCTCTTTAAAAAACTCGATAGCTTTACAAGTTGTTAACTACTATTTTAATTACCAATCATTAAATGCACAAAAAGAAGCAAAACAAAAAGAGATAGAAACTTTAAATGCTCAAAAGAAGAGACTACAAAGCTTTTTAGAAGCCGGTACTACCACCGGTGACGAGGTATATAAGATAATCTCACGGGTAGAGATAGCCAATGTTGCACTTCATGAGATAGAACTAAACATCCAGATAATATTACATAACCTAAGGTATCTAACATCTAAAGATGTAACTATTACAAACGGCTCACTTATAAAAGATGATCTTCCAAATGATGAATCATCAAGAGCAGATATAAAAGCTTTAGAGTTTCAAATGGATTCGCTTTTAAAATCAGTCAGGGTTGTAAAAAGCTCAAACTATCCAATTGTAACTTTAGAAAATAGTTTTAATCATTATAATATGGATTATGATAATAGTGCTTATGATTCAAATCTTGATACACAAAATATATTTAAAGTGAACTTTTCATGGAAAATATTTGATTTTGGTTCAACTTCAAAAGCTGCTCAGAGTGTATATAGTCAATATCAAGGTTTAAAATCACATTATGATTATGAGAAGAATAAAGCAAATGTTGATCTACAACTATCACTTAAATCTTATGATATTGCGAAGTTAAAAATAAATTCCGCCAAAGCAGGTTTAAATGCTGCAAATAGTACATATGAAACTATAGAGGCAAAGTATCAAAACGGTTTAGTTGAAAACGTGGCATATCTTGAAGCACTAAGTGAAAAGTACGATGCAATAAGTGCACTTAAAAGTGCGGAATTTGATCTAGAGATAAAAAAAGCAGATATTATTTATCACAGCGGTAAGGATATATGGGAGTATATAAAATGAGAAAGTTAATTTATGGCTTATTGATCTTTGCAAGTAGTTTAAGTGCACAGCAGATATATGCAACCTTTGACGTAATTGCACAAAAAAGTGCAAATGTAGCATTTAGCAGTAGTGGTATCATTGATAAGATCTATGTAGATATAGGAACAATTGTAAAAAAAGGTGATGTTTTAGCAAAGGTTCAAAATGATGACTTAGGGTCACTTTTAAAGCTTCACCAAACTACTTTGAAGTTTGCAAAAAAAGATTATGACAGACAAGTAAAGGTTAAAAAGCTTATAGATGAAGCGAAGTTTGACAGCTATGCAAAAAGTTACGAGAGTGCGAAAGCACAGGTTGCCTATCAAAATGCTCTTTTTGAAAAAACTATACTAAAAGCACCCTTTGACGGTGTGATTATCTCAAAAGAGATGGAAAAGGGTGATGTGGTAAGCGCTCAAATGGCAAAAACTGTATTTAAAATACAAAGTCAAAAGAAAAGAAAACTTATATTGCAGTTTGACCAAAAGTACCACAAAACCGTAAAAGTGGGTGATAGATATGAGTATAAACTTGACGGAGATGATAAGGTTTATATAGGAACTATCTCTAAGATATATCCCTATGCTAATAATACCAATAGAAAAATTAGTGCAGAGGTTATAACTTCTGATTTATTAGTTGGATTATTTGGTGATGGATATATAAATAGTAAATAAAGTTTTATAGATGTTTAAAATAAAAATAAAATAAGGAAAAATAATGTTTAGTAAATTTGCAAAAATAGACTCTAAACTCCTTGAACAACATTTTAATAGAATTAAAACAGGATTACCGGGCGTTTGGCATGTAAAACTAAAGTCAGATGCAACACGGGAAGCTGGTTTAAATAATCTTCCTAAAGATTTTAGTAAAGGAAATAAAAATGTATAAATTTGCCATAAATAGACCCATCACTACTTTGATGGGAGTTTTAACTTTCATAGTTTTTGGACTAATCTCTTATAAAACAATGCCTGTAAATCTTTTCCCGAATGTTGATTTTCCCGTTGTAACGATACAAACAGCATACACCGGGGCAGATGCAGGTACGGTTGAAACAAAAGTAACCGATAAAATAGAAGAGGTAGTAAGCGGGATAGACGGGATAGATAAACTCTTCTCAACATCTTATGAGGGGTTTAGTGTTGTAACGATACAGTTTGAACTTTTCAAAGATTTAGACGTAGCTACAAATGATGTTAGAGACAAAATAGGAACTATCATACTGCCAACGGGAGCCGAACAGCCAACGGTTAAAAAATTAGGGGCAAGCGGTACTGTTATTAATCTTTTTGTTGCATCAAAAAAAGATGACCCCTCAGCGCTTATGAGGATGGCAGATGAAAAACTAAAACCAAAGCTTCAACGTATTCAAGGGGTAGGGGAAGTAAATATTATAGGTTATCAAGATAGAGAGATAAGAATTTATCTTGATCCTTTCCTTTTAAATAAATACAACCTAACACCGCTGGAGTTGCAAAATATAATTTCATCGCAAAATATATCTGCCGGAACGGGAAAACTAATAAACAAGACCCGTGAGATAATTGTAAAAGTAAAAGCTGATGCACTAAATATGGAACAGCTTTCAAATATATTAGTTAAACCTGGGCTTAAATTAAAAGATATAGCTAAAATTGAAGATGGACTGAGTGATACAAGTAGTTTCTCTTCATATAAAGGTGATCAAGGTGTAATGCTTGAGGTTAAAAAAATATCGGGTGAGAATGTTCTAAATATCATTGAGGGTGTAAAAAAGATCATGCCAAGACTTATAACAGTTGCAGGTGACGATTATGAGCTGCAGCTTTTACAAGATCAAAGCGAGAAGATACTCGTAAATATAGATAATGTTACATTTGACCTTATCTACGGTTCTATCTTAGCAATTATAATTGTATTTTTCTTCTTAAGAAATGCAACGGCTACATTTGTTTCTGCATTAGCGATCCCCACATCTATAATTGGTACTTTTGCCATAATCGACTGGATGGGTTATGATCTAAACAGACTTACACTTATAGGTCTTACACTTGCTATTGGTATATTTATAGATGATGCTATTGTTGTGATTGAGAATATCACAAAAAAGATGGAGGAGGGGATAGAACCCTTTAGGGCATCTTTTGAGGGGATAAAAGAGGTTGCTTTCTCTATTTTGGCTATCTCCTCCGTACTTTTAGCCGTATTTATCCCTGTTGCGTTTATGGACGGTATTGTAGGGATGTTTTTTAACTCATTTGCTATGACGGTTGCGGCTGGTATTGTCTTATCTTATTTAGTTGCAGTTATGTTTATACCCACTGTCGGTGCTAGGGTTTTAAAAGGTGGGGAGAGTAAATTTTTCCATATGACAGAGCCATTTTTTAAAAAGCTTGATAGTGTTTATGTATCTATACTAAAATTTCTTCTTAGATTTAAAACTCTAACTATAGTTTTTACGGTAGCCCTTTTAATAGCCTCCACAAAATTAACGGTCGGTATGGACTTTATACCGATGGAAGATAATAAAGAGTTCCAGGTATTTATAAAAGCTGATGTGGGAACAAACCTTGAAACAATGAGAAAGAGGGTACAACCGCTATTAGATAAAATAAATAGGGATGAAGCGGTTGAGTATAGTGTACTTTCTATTGGATATAACGCTGCACGGGAGATACATAAAGCAAAGATATATGTAAAGCTAAAATCAAAAGAGCAAAGAAAACTTACTCAAGAGCAGATAGTAATGAAATATACAAATGAGTTCAAAATTATAAAAGATATGGTGATAACCGTAGAAGATCTACCTCCTTTTGATACGGGAAGTTCAAATGCACCTATTCAAATTGTTCTAACAGGTGATGATTTAGATGTGTTAAACGTAACATCTAAAAAAGTGATGGCAATGCTTTCAAATACAAACGGTGTAACAAATATAGATAGAGACTATGAATCTGGAAAACCGGAGATAAAAATAGATATAAAACGACAAAATGCTCAACTTGCAGGTGTAAGTGCAAATGAGATAGCCGGAATATTAGCTAGTGCATATAGTAGCGATAAAGCCATATCTTTTTATGAGGAAAAAGGTAGACAGTTTGATATAACTCTTAGATTTGAGGATAAATATAGAAGTTCAATAGAGGATATGAAAAGAGTTCAAGTAAGAAATATAAACGGTCAGTTTGTATCGTTAGAGGGACTTGTAACATTTGAACAAAACAGTTCAACGGCATCTATAAACAGATTTGACAGGGAAAGAAAAGTTCTAGTAACCGGTGGTTTATTCGGGGAAAGTTTAGATAACGTTGTAAAAATAGTAGATGAAAAGATAGTTGAACTTTTACCTGATGGATATAGTTATAGATTTACGGGTGATGCTGAAAATATGGCGGATACAAACGCTGCATTTGGTTCGGCAGTTGCACTTGCGGTTATTCTTATATATCTAATTTTAGCAGCACTTTATGAGTCACTTATACAGCCGTTTATTATTATGGTATCTATGCCTTTATCATTCACAGGGGTTATGGTAGCGCTTTATCTAACGGGAAATAACTTTAGTTTATTTGTTATGATAGGTATTATTTTACTTCTGGGTATGGTCGGTAAGAATGCAATCTTAGTTGTAGACTTTGCAAATAAAGCAGTAAAGAGTGGGAAAAGTGTGGATGATGCACTTCTTGAAGCAGGTGAAAAAAGATTAAGACCAATTCTTATGACAACATTTGCAATGATAGGTGCGATGATACCGTTGGCATTTGGTACAGGAGCCGGTTCAGAATCAAATGCACCAATGGCACTAGCTATTATCGGAGGGCTTGTAAGTTCAACAATACTTACACTACTTGTAGTACCTGCAATTTATAAATTTATGTATCCTGTTGATAGATGGCTAAGATCTTGGTATGAGAGGGGGAAAGTCTCTTAGCTAGTAAAAGATATCATAATTTAACATTTATTAATATTAGTTTAAAATTAAAATGATACAATTTGTATAGTAATTAAAAAGGATTTATTATGAAAACTGTAGAAGTTAACTCAATTAATACTCGTATTATACATAGACAATCATTATCAAGCGGTGTTTTAAGTGATGGCTTTAGTTCTCTATTAAATCAAGATAAAAAAGACTCTAGCAGTGAGCAGGAAGAGAGTAGATCTAAAAACCTAAACACTCAGCATGAGATCTTGCAAAATCGTGTATATTTAAATAAAGCAGCTTTGGGTATTGGTATAATATAGCTTTTAATTTACTGTATCGTATTTAAAGAGGTATAAATAGTATACAGTATTTTATAACAGCTTTAGATACAGCTTTTTATATTATATATTAAGAAACTAGATCAATAATATATATTGATCTATAAATAGTATAAATATAAAATAAACAAGATCAAAATTGCTCTTTAAAATAAAAGTTAATATATTATTTAGTTCTGTAAAAGTGTTGTTAACTATTTTTAACTTGCTGTAAATTGTTTTATATAAATAGAGGAATATCGTTTATAGGTATTGTAGAAGACTTATGGAGTATATATTATACGATTTGTTTAAGATATAAGAGGATCATAACACCTCTTCTTTCCATAAAAAATATTACTATCTTTATCTTTTAGTTAGATTTTTAAAAGTCTGTTTTTCCTAAGCTCATAGTTTTCTAATATTTTCCACCTTACAATAGGTATATTTTTAAAAATATCTCCTGAAATACTATATAAAAGAGTATCTTCTGTTACTTCATAGGTATAAAGTGAGGGATAACCTAAAATAGAATCTTCACCTCCAAAATGATCTAATTGACCTAAAGATTCAATTAGGGCTCCATTTACTTTTGCCTCGATCTCTCCGGATATTATAATATAAAGCTTATTATCCAAAATATTTAGAGGACCTTTTTTTAAGCTATGCTCCTCTACCCCCTCAATGATATTGTTAAGTGTTGAATATGTGATAGCTTCTTTAAATAGGTCACTTCTTTGAAGCGTGATCTGTTTTTCATGTTTTTCCATCATATCATTAAGTAGGTCATGTTTAAAAATAAAGTTATAGAGGAAATCTAAAGGGATCTCTAATAGTTTAACAAAATTTTTGGCAACAAACGTTGAAGTTGGTATCGCTTTAGTTAAAGCCGCTTTTTCACCTATTATGATTCCCGGCGTTAGTATCACATTGTTGTTTATATCTTCTTTAACTTTCTCAATCTGACCATTTATAATAAGATAGGCATTTTTTATCTCTTCCCCTTTTTTTATTATAATCTCTTCAGGGTTAAACTCAACAATATTAAAATTTAGAAAAACTTTTATCTTATAGTCCTCAATATTTGGAAAGTTAGATTTTAAATAAGAATATATGATAGATAGATCATAATTGTTATTTGAAGGTATCAGAACATCACTAAGACCAAATAATGACCCGCTTCCAATTCGTCTCTGTTCATGGCTTAACTCTTTTGAAGTATGTGCTAAAACTATTTTAGATGATTTATCCTCTAAAAAATCTTTTGCATTACCATGAATCATACCGCCTCCGATATCGATCTTTTTCAGATCTAGTTTTTGCTGATAGGTTTGAACAACCTCTTTAAAAAACTTTTCCGTTATACCTGTATCATCACCATTTTTTGAAACCATACCTTTTAACAGGTTTATGTCAATAATATCGGCAAAATGTCCATAAGTTTTATACCCGTCTCCATAAAGTGTTCTAAATACAAATATAGTTGTTTCTACAGGATGGGGAGATATAGAAGGTTTTACTTCCAGACCGGCTATATCATTCCAACTATCTATTTGTAACTCTTGAACATCAACTAAATTATAAAATTCAGACTCTTCAAAATCTAATAAAGCAGATAGTTTTTTTGCAGTTGCCGTAATAACTAACTTAGAAGCAAAAAATTTAATTCTTTTTTCACTTCTAATTAGAGATGTAATACCCGCTAAATGATCATCGTGTGTATGTGTTTGAAAAACACCCTCTATCTCATTTATATCAATACTAAGTGCATTTAAAATATATTTAAAATTTGGTACTACGTCAATTACATATAATTTCCCCTGAAAAGATATTATGGAGTTCATAGAGGGTCTGTTTATATCCCAGCCGTCACCTTGTCCCGAGTGTATTACTGAAAAGTATTCTCTTTTTATTTTATATTGCGGCAGCAGATAGGGTGAAGGGTATGTTTGATTTTTTTTTAAGTTCAAATCTACCTCTACACTATCACCTTTATATGATATAATAAAAACATTATGAGTTTTTCTCTCTATAAAAACATTGTTTCTAATCTCTACTTTTTCTTTTTCAACAAAACAACTATCCAATAAGTTTTCAGCAGATTGAAGTTTCCCAAAGGCAAACTTCAGTTTCATTTTCATAAGTTCGGCTGCTTTATCGCTGTTGATCCCGCAAGCTTCTATCTCCTCTTTGGATATAAGCCCGTAATTACCTCTGTATATATAATGCATCTGTGCATTAACCTGGGCATTTGAACCGATTAAAATAGGCTTTACTCCGCTGTTATTGGGATGATTGGGTATGATCATACCTTGCCTGTATAACATCTGAAGTACAGAGAATTCAGACATATTGGAAAACTCCCCGTTTTGTATCATGGTATCACAAAGAAGTATTGCATTGGGACCGGTTTCATATGTGGTGTCATTTTTAGTAACGGATACAATGATTTTATTTTTTAACAGATGCTTTACACTTTCAGCAGGTGCTCCACACTGTATATATAGTTTTGCTTGGGGAATTTCTATATAACTTAGACCATTAATAATATCGGTTTTTTTAATCATATCTACCCTTTGTGACATTATAATATAGGATACCATATTTTTTATTCTAAAGCTTTTATAAATAGCTTCAATTCATAGAAAATATTCTATTGTTTTTGTCCTTTTTAATAATATTAATAGTTTTTTAGTTAAAATTAACTTTATATAATGGGTGGTTTTTAATATGAATAATTTTTATGTAATTTTATTGTTGTTTTTTTTATTTTCAGATCTGTCATCAAATGATACTTTAAAAAAAGTTTCACTACAGCTTCAATGGAAGCATCAATTTCAGTTTGCAGGATATTATATAGCCAAAGAGAAAGGTTATTATAAAGATTCCGGCTTAGATGTGGATATAAAAGAGTTTGAGTATGGAATGAAGGTACCAAACGAGATATTAAACAAAAACTCTACTTACGGTATAGGAAGACCTACCCTGATGATAAACAGATCAAACGGTGATGATGTAGTACTTCTAGCATCTATATTTCAGTCATCACCGAATATTCTTTTAGCTACAAAAGATTCCGGTATCAGTACAATAGGTGATTTCAAAAATAAAAGGATCATGGTAACAGGAGATGCAAAAGAGGATGCAACAATTATGTCTATGATATTTTCCAATGCCTTGACATTGGATGATCTTATCGTTCAAGAGCATAGCTTTAATATTGATGATCTTATAAATAATAAAACAGATCTTATGTCATCATATATCTCAAATGAACCTTTTTTATTAAAAGAAAAAGGGATAGAGTCAATTATATTTGATCCTAAAGATTACTGTTTTAATTTTTATAATGATATTTTGTTTACTACGCAGGAAAATATACAAAATAACTCAAAAGATGTAGCCAAGTTCACTTCTGCATCTATAAAAGGGTGGGAATATGCATTTAATAATATAGAAGAGACTATTGAGCTTATACTAAAAAAATACAATACACAAAACAAAAGTAAAAAAGCATTGTTATTTGAAGCTTCCCAGTTAAAAAAGCTTGCATATTTTAATACTGAGAAACTGGGATATATAGATAATAAGCAAATTCAAAAGATATATGACTATTACAGATTGATGGGATTTACAAAAGGTAAATTAGATATGGATAGTTTTATATACACTCCTGATAGAAAGTTTATTTTAAGTAAAAAAGAGCAGTTATATTTAAAAAATAAAAAAAAGATAACATACTGTCTAGATCCAAACTGGATGCCTTTTGAAAAGATAGAAAACGGATCACATGTAGGTATGTCATCAGATTATATAAATTATTTTAGTAAAAAGTTAGATACTCCCATGGTGCTTATCTCTACAAGTTCATGGGAAGAATCACTGCAAAATATTAAAAAAGGAAAATGTGATATTCTCCCTTTTGCTGCTGTATCTATCCAAAGAGCTCAGTATCTTAATTTTACATCACCTTATTTTCATGCCCCGACAGTTATCGCAACCAAAGCAGGAGTACCGTTTATAGATAGTTTATCACAGATTATTACAAAGCCTTTAGGTGTTGTAAAGGGCTATTTTTTAAATGAAAAACTAAAAATACTTTATCCAAATATAAACATAGTTCAAGTTGATTCAACAGATGATGGACTAAAAAGAGTAAAAGAGGGAGAAATATTTGGATATATTGATAACTCACTGGTTATTAATCATAAGATACAAAAAGAGTATGCTAAAACATTATCAATATCAGGTAAGATAAATTTAGAAAATCGCCTAAACGTTGCTGTAAATAAAGGTGATATTCTACTTTTTGATATTTTTCAAAAACTTGTAGACTCTATTGATGAAGAGACAAAAAACAATATTGAAAACAAATGGATAAACATAAAGTATCAAAATATCACAGACTATACTTTACTTTGGCAGATAAGTATAACGGCTTTAATTTTATTGATGGGAAGTTTGTATTGGAACAGTCGTTTAAGAAATCTAAATAAACAGCTTGAGATACAAAAGAAAAAAGCAGAAGCCGCAACCCAAGCCAAGTCTAATTTCTTGGCAAATATGTCACATGAGATAAGAACACCAATGAATGGGATACTTGGGCTTATCCATTTGGCTTTAGAGTCAAAGGAGAATAAAAAACAAAAAGAGTATCTAAAGTTTATAGACTCAAGTGCAAAGAATCTACTGACAGTTTTAAATGATATATTAGATTTTTCAAAAATTGAATCAAATAAACTGATGATACAAAATATGGATTTTAATATTTATGAGATTGTAGACTCTGCATTGAATTTAATAGAACATAAAGCCCAGGAGAAAGATATAAAATTATCTGTTAACTATGGGGATACTATCAATAGTACATATTACGGTGACCCTGTAAGACTTTTCCAGGTATTATCAAATCTTTTAAACAATGCCGTAAAGTTTACAGATAAAGGTCAGGTGTCAATTAATATAAATAAAATATCAAGTGAAATAGTGAGATTTGAAGTAAAAGATACGGGAATAGGGCTTAGTGACGATCAAATAAATAAACTTTTTCAAGCTTTTACACAAGTTGATGAAAGTATTACAAGACAATATGAGGGGACGGGACTTGGGCTTGTTATCTCGAAAAAACTTGTTGAGCTTATGAACGGCAAAATATGGGTAGAATCTATCAAGGGTGAAGGGAGCAGTTTTATATTTGAGATCCAATTGAAGCAAAAAGATGAAAGTGATACTAATGATAGATCAAAGAGCAAAAATTTGGATATAAGCAGATTGAAAAACAGCAATATACTTTTAGTAGAAGATAACAGTATAAATCAAATGATAATAAAAGATCTTTTAGAGGATAGTGGTATCAATATAGATGTAGCTTCCAATGGGCAAGAAGCTGTAGATATTTATAATAAAAACAGTGATAGATACCAATTGATATTAATGGATCTTCAAATGCCTGTTATGGATGGTATAGAAGCTGCAAAGATTATAAGAAAGCACAATACTGATATTCCGATTATAGCTTTAACAGCCAATGTAATGTCCCAACATATTGAAGAAACTAAAAAAGCAGGTATGGATGAGCATTTGTCTAAACCAATAGATATAAATAAGCTTTATAGCTCCCTTCTTGATTTTATACCAAAGCATCACTCTTAATAAATAATAAAAAGTTATATGGCAGTATTCAGCTAAATAGTGATAATAGAGCTTGATTTTATCTGGATCTAAATAATTATTATTCTTATAAAAGCTGGAGTAATGTCTTATAGTAATTATGTTACAATTTTCAAATTAATACAGCAGGAAAATATATGAAAACATATAACTTAAAATATACTGATGATAAACAGTTAGGCAACTTTATATCAAGTAATGAGACCACTGCATAATCCCAAATTTCTCACCAATCTCAATTTTCAAATTTTTTAAAAATATTTCTCATAAATTATTATCTCAAATTTATTTTTATCCTTAATTCTAATTGAATTAACTCTAA
>JAYEMD010000047.1:0-21001 GCA_034717895.1 Campylobacterota bacterium
AGGAGGGATTTGAACCCTCGGTACCCGTAAAGGTACGCACCCTTAGCAGGGGTGTGGTTTCAGCCACTCACCCACTCGTCCGTTTAAGTGGCGTAATTATAATAGAGTTTTGTTGAAAAACACCTTAATTTTTAGATGTTTTTCAAAATCTTTTCAACTACGCTTGCCGGGTCTTCAGATTTATAGATCGGTCTTCCCACAACTATAAAATCTACCAGCTCTTTTTTTGCTAGATTTATATCTGCTACTCTTTTTTGATCACCTGCATCTTCACCAAAAGGTCTGATACCTGGACATAGAGTAATAAACTCTTTAGAAGTATTTTCTTTTATATCAAAGCTTTCAAATGCAGATGAAACTACACCGTCAAGCCCTGCTTCGTGAGTGTCTTTTGCAAATTTTGTTGCTTTTTCATCTATGTTTTCATTGTATATATATTTGAAGTTTTCATTATCAAAACTTGTAAGAGCAGTTACAGCTATTACCAGTGGTCTGTTTTCGTATTTTGAAACTCTATCCATAACTGCCTGCATAGCTATCTTACCTGCACTTGCGTGTACGTTAAACATATCAACACCAAGCTTTGCTATCTCTTCAGAAGCATCTGCCATGGTATTTGGTATATCATACAGCTTTAGGTCTAGAAATATTTTAAAGTTTGGGTTGATAGCTTTTAGCTCTTCTAAAAACTCACTACCATCTCTTATATAACTTCTAAAACCGACTTTAAGCCATACGTCATATTCTTTTATTTTTCTTGCAAGTTCCAGATTCTCTTTTGCACTTGGATTATCTAATGCAACACAAAGTTTCATCTACTTTGCCTCTTCTTCTTTTGTATCTTTATTGATACTGTCTAATACACCGTTTATAAATTTTGGTGCATTGTCACTTGCAAGTCTTTTAGAAAGTTCGATAGCTTCATTTATAATAATAGGCTTATCAAGCCCGCTAAATAAAATTTCATATATAGAAAGTCTTAAAATAGCTTTTTCAACACTTCCCACATCTGTAATATCTCTTTTGCTTAGGTGGTTGCTTATCTCTTTGTCTATTGCTTTAAGATTATCAATAGTTCCGTTAAAAAGAGTAAGTGCAAAATCTTTTTGTTTGTTTCTTATCTTTTTATCTTCAAGTATAATATCAGAAAATTTTGCAATTGTTTCATTTCCCAGGTCATAGGCATAAAGAAGCCCTACTACGGATTCTCTTGCTTGTGTTCTAGTTGCCATTACTTTTCCATCTCAGCGTATAGGTCAAGCATCTCTATAATCGTAGTCATAGCTTCTGCACCTTTGTTACCAACTTTTGAACCGGCTCTCTCAATAGCTTGCTCAATTGTATCGGTAGTTAAAACACCGTTTGATACAGGGATACCGTGCTTCATAGTTGCAGTTGCAATACCTTTTGTAGCTTCAGCAGAGATGTAGTCAAAGTGTGGAGTTGCACCTCTGATTACTGCACCAACACAACAAACAGCATCATACTTTCCACTTTCTAGTGCTTTTGTTAAAGCAAACGGGATCTCAAAAGCACCGGGTACCAAAATAAGATCAAGGTTTTCAACATTTCCACCGTGTCTTTTAAATGCATCTTGTGCACCTTCAACTAGTCTATCTGTTATGATATGGTTAAATCTACCGTTAATAATAGCAACTTTTTCGTTACCGTTTAATCTCATTTGACCTTCAATAATTTTCATTTTACTTTCTCCATCATTTATTATTTCTTATAATTATTTTGCGATTATATCAAAAAGTTAATTAATTAGCACGAAGTGCAACCATAACTATTCATTATTCACTATTAATTATTCACTAAAACCTAAAACGTCCTGAATTTTAAAGATATCATCAACAGTTTTATACAGATTATCTATAGTTAGCATATTTGGTCCGTCACTTAGTGCAACACTTGGATCAAAGTGCGTTTCAAAGAAGAAACCATCCACCCCAACAGCTGCTGCTGCTCGTGCCAGACTAGGAACTACAGCAGAGTTACCGCCTGTAGTTTCTCCCGTGCTTGGTACTTGTGCTGAGTGTGTTGCATCAAAGATCACAGGTGCAAACTCTCTCATTGCTATAAGGTTTTTCATATCTACAACCAATGCCCCGTAACCAAATACATTTCCTCTTTCACAAAGCCATACTCCCTTATCTTTAGAGTTTTGGTAGTTTACCTCTTCACACCCTCTAGTACTAAGTACTTTTGCAACTGGATGTTTCATACTGTTTGCAGCTAAAAACTGCCCTTTTTTTATATTTACTTTTGCATCTGTTTTACCGGCTGCTACTAAAAGGTCTGTTTGTCTACAAAGAAATGCAGGTATCTGTACCACATCTACAACCTGGGCTGCCGGTGCTACTTGGTATGATTCATGTACGTCGGTTACAAGTTTCATCCCAAAGGTATCTTTTACCTCTTGAAGTATTTTAAGCCCCTCATCAAGTCCAGGTCCTCTGAAGCTTTCAAGGCTTGTTCTGTTTGCTTTATCAAAGCTTGCTTTAAAATGAAAATCTATTCTTTCATTTTCATTTAGCTTTGTTAACATCTCAGCTATTTTCATAACATTGTCACGACTCTCTATTACACAAGGTCCCGTTAATAGTATCATTTTTTATCCTCTACTTATAAATTTGTCAAAATATTTTTTTTCTATACCAGTTACAATATAATGAAATTCATATACATTATTTATAACATACTCAAGATCGTTCTTTGCATTTTCATCACAAGCGAACAGTATCTTGTCTTCACATTGAAGTTCAAAATTTAAATTTGGCAGAATTATATCTTTTTCTTCCCTAATTATAAGTAACGGTACCGCATTATTAAGCATATGCCGATCACGCCTTGACAATATCAAACTCTTTATCATCATTTTATTCTGTTTATTTAAAAGATAGTTATAAACTTCAATTGCTTCATGCTTTGTTATATTTAGTTCAAAAGTTAAAGGGTCACTGTTGATTGTTTTTAAAAGTTGTCTTAAAAGTGAAACTCCCCACTTTTCATCTTTGTGATTTATTATCTTTATCATTCTGTCACACAGTGGATTCATAATAGCATTTGCCGTTTTATGTATAAGTATCTGTGAGGGGAGAAATATATGATCTATTTTTGCATTTGAGAAAATTGAGAAATCAGAGAGTTCATTTTCTCTTGTGATAATAATGGTCTTTTTATTCAGTCTTTTCACTGTCGAGATAATAGACAGATTGATAGTATCATCATTTGTTGCAACTATAATAAGCTTTGCATTTTTAATATTCGCTTCTTTTAATATATATTTATCTTCCCCATTACCTTTTATAATATTTTTTACACCATTATGTTTGGCTCTTGCAACTTTTACGCTGTTTTGTTCTATAATAGTTGGATAGATCTCTTTTTTCTCAAAAACTTCATAAAGATTTTCACCAAGTCTTCCGTAACCGCATATTATAATATCACTTTGAGGTATTACAAAAGTTTTTGTATCTAGTGTATCTATATTATAAAGCCAATTCTCCAATTTAAACAAACTAGGACCCTCCAAAGCCATCCTTATTTGCGAAGCGATAATAGAAAAAGGATTTTCCACAATATTTGCACCCGCATCATATAAGTTTTCACTTTCATTTAAAGTTGTAGCTTTTACGGCAACTTTTATATGAGGGTTTAATATCCTTGATGCAAGGGTTACTCTAAGATTTAAGACATTACTTTCAAAAAGTGATATTATACCTTTACAGTGTATAGACTTTATCCCCGCATCTTCCAAAGATGAAGTGGTATGCACGTCAGACACAAGAACAGGTACATGGGGCACAAAACCCTCAAGCATCAAATAATCAGCTCTTTGCTGATCTTTTTCTATAACCACTACTCTCATATTCTCATCTATCATTGTTCTAATAATCTGACTTGTCGTATCGTTATAACCAAGAACTATCACAAAATCCTCTTTTATATTTCTAACGGACCTTCTAAATCTAGCCATGGCAAGCTCACTGATTAAAAGTTTGTCTTGCAATAGTGCCACAAGTGAACCAATACCGTAAAACCACCCTATTACCGTTAAATATATAGAGATAGATACCCATATTTTCTGAGCATGGGTAAAGGGATAGGGGATCTCACCAAAACCGATCGTGGTAGCTGTATAAGTTACAAAATAGAAGGCTTCAAATATTGAAAAATAATAAGGATCTCCCTGATCATCTGCACCTGGTATAATAACAAGACCTGTTATAGCTATAGCATAAGATATAGCTATAACGGTAAACGGTAGACGCATCCTTTGCAAGACTATCCATAATGAACTATTTTTCACGGTCTATTCTTTTCTATCTTTTTCAAGGAAACTACCGTTTTGACTTTAAAGTATCGCCCACATATAATATAACCGATGTTATATTAGCTAAAAGTGCTCCACCGCTTAGTGATATAATTACTCCAAAAATCTCGGGATCTAAAGTACCGTCCGAAACAGAGAATATAGTCCATATTGTTGCAGCTGCTATAAGCTGAAGGTCTGCTACTAAACTTGTAGCAATAAGTACTGAATCCATTTGTGTTTTATCACCAAGCTTCAATACCGTTGCAATTATGTTTATAAATATTGCTGCAAAAAGTTCATACTTACTGTGCATTGCCATATTTAAAGGATCGCCATAAAAAAATCCAAAGTTTACCGTCATAGCAAGTATGATAAAAAACCCCGCTACTACTTTATCTAAATTCATTACTTTCTCCCTTCTCTTTCTTTTATCCTGTCTTCCATCTTCTTTGTCATAATTGCCAGCATCACAACAACTATAGCTATAACCGTAAACCCTATTATCTCACTTTGTATATCACTCACATCGTACCCTTTTTTATTTTATATTAATTATCTATTAATAGTTTTATTATATAATCCGTCTCATTAATACAAAGTTATAAAATAGGATTTATATGAAAAACGGTTTTGAAGGCTTTTTAAGATTTTTTGTTAACAATGCAAGGATGAACTATGTTCTTTTCTTTTTGATCTTTGCTGCTGGTATCTGGTCATACAGCAAAATGCCAAAAGAGATATTTCCAACCTTTGATATGGATATGGTCTCAATAAGCGGTTCATATACGGGAGCTAGCGTTGATATACTTGACAAAATGGCAGTTACTAAAATAGAAGATAATGTAAAATCACTAGAGGGTGTCATAGAAACTACCACTATCATAAGCCCGGGTAAATTCACTATAGTCTTAGAGTTGCAAAAGGGAAAAAACAGATATAATATGGCAGATAAGGTTAAAGATGCTGTTTCTTTAACAAAGGGTGATCTTCCAAGTGATATGGATGAGCCAAGAGTAAATGTGATGGATAGAAGCAGAGACCTTATAAATATCTCTTTGACTTCGGAAAATATATCTGTAGATCAGATGAAAATATTTGCAGAAGAGTTTAAAAGCAAGATTCTAACCGTAAGCGGTATCAGTGAAGTTACCCTATTTGGGGATAGTGACAAGTACTACGAGATACTACTTGAAGATAAAAAACTAGAAGCATACGGTATAAATAAAAATGAACTTTTTGATACTGTGGGTACACTATCTTATATCTTCCCCATAGGTAAGATAGAAGATACTAAAAAACACTATTACATCTCTACCTACAACGGTGCAAAAACTGCCCAAGAGCTTGGCAATACGCTTATAAAACTATCTAGCGGAACTATATATCTAAGTGATGTGGCTACCATAAAAAAAAGGTATGAAGATTCAAGTACACTTTACTCTTTTAACGGTAAAAACTCTATCTCACTTGCTATTAAACAGCTTGACACTGCAAATGCAATGAAGATATCAGATGATATAAAAAAGATCATAGAAAAAGTTCAGCCAAAACAAAAAGATATAGATATAAGTATCAGTGACGATAACAGTGAAAGGATAAAAGAGAGACTGGATATAGTGGGCTCAAATATCTTTATAGGGATAATATTTATAGTACTGCTTGTGTGGCTTTTAATAAACGGCAGGATGTCTTTTATTATCTTTATAGGTATCCCCACATCTTTTGTTATTGCAGCTGTTTATATGCACCTATTTGGTTACAGTATCAATCTTATCTCACTTGTAGGTGTTCTTATAGCTATAGGTATAGTTGTAGATGACGCTATAGTTGTAAGTGAAAATATACAACAGCATATAGAGGAAGGGATGGAGCCAAAAGAGGCAGCCATACAAGGAGCAAACGAGATGGTTAAACCGGTTACGATAGCTAGTTTAACCACCCTATTTTCATTTTTACCTGCACTTCTTATAAGTGGTACTATGGGGGAAGTTATGAAACTTATACCTATTGCTTTAAGTGCATTGGTTGTGGCATCATTAATAGAGTCGTTTATCTTCCTTCCTATCCATGCGGCACATACCCTTAAAAACGGTGCTAAAGTTACTGACTGGAGTTATCCAAATAAAATTTATAATGAGATAATACACTTTTTTATGAGATGGAAAAAAACTTTTCTTACTATATTTATAATCTTGGTTCCTTTATTGACTTTTGCAGCCGTAAAAACATCAAAGTTCCAAATGTTCCCAACCTTTGATTCAGATAATATAAAAATATCAATAAAAGCAAACCAAAATACAACGCTGGAGGAATCTTTTGAGATAGTAAAACAAATAGAAAAAGATCTTATTGCAAAAAAAGAGATCTACCATATTAGAAGTATAGATTCAAGAGCAGGATACAGAAGAGACAGCGGAAGCAACACGGAAAGATTCCCTTATGTTATGTATATGACAGTTGAGCTGGAAAAACTAAAAGCAAATAATTTTCTGGATAAATATGTCACCCCATATTTAAGTTTCTATTATGATTCTAGTGAGAGAAGCAGAACTAAAACATCTCAAGAGCTCTCAAGAGAATTAAGCAAGTTCCTAAAACAAAACAGATATAAAGAAAAATTCAACTTAACGGATCTTGTAGTACTTCAAAGAAAAGTTGGACCCATAAAAGCTGATATAAAAGTTGGGCTTGTATCTAATGATGATAAAAAAATAGTTGAAGGTTTAACAAAACTAACTGAAAAATTAAAATCTATAGAGGGTACCAAGTCTGTGGCAAACTCCGCAAAATTCGGTATCGATGAGATAAAACTAAAAGTAAACAGTTATGGACAGAAACTTGGTGTCACTGAAGCTTCTATCGGGTCATATTTGTCAAACCTCTACTTAACAAAGAAAAAATCAGTTTCTTTTGATATAAAAGAGATGCTTGATATCAAAATAGAAAGTTTAAATAAAGATAATTTTGAAGCTTTTAAAAATACTATGATTCCACTAGCTGACGGTTCTAGTGTAAGGCTGTACGAAATTTGTGAATTTAAAATAAAAAAATCATTTGAACAGCTCACAAAAGACAACGGTGAGAAAAACTTTTATATCTATGCAAACGTAGATACAAAAATAATCACGGCAAGTGAGGTTATGGAGCAGATACAACCTTTACTACAAGAGATGAAAAAAAATGATATAAAAATAGTACTTAAAGGTGAAGCCAAAAAAAATAAAGAGCTGGCACGAGATATGATGGCAGCAGCTGCTTTAGCCATAACACTTATAATGCTTTCTATGCTTTATTTATTTAACTCATTTAGAGAAACTGCTATTTTAATGTCTGTTATACCTTTTTCATTTTTGGGTGTAGTTATGGGACATAAACTTTTAGGACTAAACTTATCTATGCCTTCAATAATAGGAGCATTAGGACTTGCAGGAGTTGTTATAAATGACGGTATAATTATGATGACTTACTTAAAAAAAGCAAAAAATCTTGAGCAGATTTTCATAAGAGCTACAAAAAGATTCAGACCTATTATACTTACAACTATTACTACACTTATAGGTATGAGCTCACTTATATTCTTTGCAACGGGTCAAGCCGTAATATTCCAGCCTATTGCTATTGCACTTGGATTTGGACTTGCTTGGGGTACGGTGCTAAACCTTATATATCTACCTGTAATATATACTATATCTCATAAGATAAAAGGATCAAACTAAAAAAAGGAGAGTGACTTTAGTAACTCCACTTTTTAGGAACAATTCAAAAATCAAGAGTTCTTTCAAGGTTATATAAAAAATTATGGTTGCTATGATCTATTTGTTGTACATACACAAAAGGATCATGTTTATTATAGTACCCAAAAGAATCAGACTATGGTGCAAACTTTAAAACAGGTTCTTTAAAATATAATGATCTTGGTATCGCTTATAGAAAAGCATTAGAGCATAAAAGAGCTGTATCTAACAGTATTACAACAACTCTCAACCATATACACCGTCAACCCCTTCACCTCTAAGCCTATAGATACTATTTCTTCTAAATCTACGCAACAAATAAAACCTGTAGAATCAAATACAAATGACGATGAACAAGCAAACTTTTAACGGCTTGCTTTTTTATATTGCGCTAACCATTTAATAGTTTTTTACTATATCCTCTTTTAAAGCTTTTTTATCTATCTTAGATTTGTCATCTGAACTCATAGGCATATTTGCTTTAAATATAATTTGAGACGGTATCATGTATGAGGGAAGATGTTTTTTAAGTTCAAAAATTATCTCATTTTTAGCTAACTCTTTAGTTCCGCTATATACAAGAATAACCTCCTCCTCTATTTTCTCATTATCAGCTCCAAATACAGCACACTCTTTTATTTCTGGAATATTATTATATACAACTGTTTCTATCTCTACAGGACTTATTCTATAACCTGCCGTGTTTATCATATCATCATGTCTACATACAAAGAAGATATATCCCTCTTCATCTTTATATACATAATCACCTGTTGCTACAACGATTTCATCTGTAAGACCCTGTTGTAGATCTATCACATTTTCTAGTATACTAATACTTTTAAACTTTGTATCCGTATCCTCTTTAGAGTTCCAAAACCCTTTATAGATACCTGCACCTCTATGGATAAGCTGCCCTACTTCTCTTGGTTTACACTCGTAACCCTCGTCATTTATTACATAAAGTTCAACATCAGGGATAGCTTTACCAATAGAGTTTGGTCTTATTTGAAGCTGTGCTGGTTCTAGGTATGCTGATCTGAATGCTTCTGTGTGACCACTCATAGAGTAAAATAATGCATTGGCAAAATAAGTTTGGATCTTTTCAAGCATTGATGCTGTTACATTTGCACCTGAAGATGTGATAACCCTTACATTTTCAAGCTGTTTGGAACTTGGAAGTCTATGTGAGTCTTCATCAAACATAAGGCTGAAGTGTACAGGCATAGCACCAATAACGGTAACCTTGTCTCTTAATATATGAGAGAAGAAATCACTTGGAGTGAAGAAAGTATGTATGGCAAAGGTAGCTCTTGCATAGAATGATGTAAAGATCTGATTTAAACCATAGTCAAAACTAAATGATAAAAGTCCTGAAAGTACATCATCCTCTTTTATATTTAGATAGCTGTTTACAACTCTTGCACCGTCTATAAGGTTTTTGTGTGACATAACCACACCTTTTGGAAAACCTCCTGAAGCAAACGAATAAGTTATAACTGCATTATCATGACCTTTTATAGAACAGTTGTAATCAGCTTTATAACATTTATAAACTTCCTCAAAAGATACCAGTTCTTTATCGCAAGATTCAACAGTGATAACCTTACCCTCAAACGATGTCTCTTTTAAAGTTTTTAGCTTTTGCTCATCAGTTATCATACATGTGATATCACAATCTTTTATTATATATTCAACCTGCTCTGCTTTTAGGAGTTTTGTAATAGGTACTAAAATATATTCCGTTGAAAGTACTGCAAGTATAGATATAACTTTTGAAGAATTTTTATTTGAATAGATACCTATTCTGCTACTTTTTGGAAGATCAAGAGTATTTATATAAGATGCTAATTTATTTACTTTTTCATAAACCTCACCATAGGTCATCTTACCGTTTTTATCTATTAAAGCAACTTTGTCACTTGCCTTATCATTTGCTACTTCTACTAGATTTCTAATACTGTTTATAGACATTCTTAAACCCTTTTTTTTAGACATTTTTTATAAGCTACCCAAAATATAGTGTGCCAAATATGTGCCATTTTTTATTAATATTGTATATAGTTTTATAATTCTTTTATGTTACAATTCTTACACATTGTAGCTAAGGTTATGTTTAATAATTTACTTTCATAGTAAAATTTATTGTTTTTAATTGCAAAACATATTTATTAATAGCATTTTTCAGTAGTTCATTAAATTCTCTTTAACTACTGGAAACATATCAATAGTTCTAAAGCTAGAAATTTATCTATTATATAATCTATAAATACAAGTATATGCTAAATCAAAAGATACTATTATACAGCTAAACAATTGTAACATGACTATTGAAAATATTAGTAAACTTAGAACTAATGATCTATATAAAGCTTGAAAAGTTAAACAAACAAAAAGGAGCAAGTGCTGCACATATGAGGATGTAGGTATCACTACATTAAAAGTAGCTTAATAACCTTATACTTTCAGCAAGAATTAAAGATCTCAAGAGTAATATAGTTTAACGTTATTTAAGAAGGACCATTATACTTGATTTTACAAGACTATTTTGGTAAAATTTGCACCCAATAATCGGGGAGAAAGTGAAACTTGCTTTTTTAAGCAAGTTTTTTTAATGGAAAATTGGAAAAAATGAAACACACTCAAAAACACACTCAACCATCTGATAGATGGTATAATCAGAATAGAGATCAACATGTTATTGGTAGAACTAGAAAAATGTCAAGAACTACTACAGGTTCAAGAGCAAGAGCAAAAAAGAGATATTCTGAAAAACTTAGAGAAGCAATTAGGATTGCTTCGTAGATGACCTCCGCACAAACAAATGATATACTAAAATTTTTTGAATCTTATTGTGACTTTTACTTTGTTGAAAATCAAGTTGCACTCATAGATGGTAGAGCAAACGAAATTGTACTCTTATATCTTAAAGAGCTAGAAAAGATACTTTTTCAACATAGTATTAGCAATTTGGATAATGTTAAATCTGCATCGAATATATATGTAGAAGAATGTAAAATTGATTATGGTACTCATGGATATGGAACTAATTGTATCTTTCCTGATACTGTAACAGATCAAAACATTATAAGAGCATTTGAAGATAATGATGATGAGCTACAAACTTTCTTTAGATTATTTTTTGATGCTTATGAACTTTTATCACTTGCCTTTACGGATGACACACATGAGATCCTTTTAGTAGAATTTAACAACACTCTTGCACATCTACTTATTGCCCTATCAAAGCCTACGAATGGAAACTTTGATAAAAATATTTCAAGAGCTAAAGCACACTTATTTAGAGGTTCTTTAGATGCCTATAAGGAAATAATAGCGTATGAAGTATACAGGGATGATAGAGAAAACTACTATATAGACCCTGAAATAAAAAAGCGACTTTTTACACTTAGGCTAGAAGAAATTACAGGTGTTGGGGCTAGTGTTTCTGGTAAAGAATCTATAATAGAAGAATATGCAAGAATAGCAAATGAACTTATAAATACAACTATTCCACCAGAATAGATCCTAACTATATTATTTATAGTATCTACAACTAGCCATACTATCATAACTATAGTGAACTCTTTTTGCGAGGTTAGATAATTTATATCTTCTATTTGTTGTTGAAAATACTTCATGTTTTGATGGGACTAAATATATCAACACTTGCTAGTTTCGTTGTAGATATACCCATAATACTTCAAAAAACTAAACACCTTACTCTATCTATATACAACTAACTGTAAAAGTTTTTAAAATAGGTACTTTAACACGAACATTTAAACTGATACCATAAGACTAAAAAGCAAACCCTACACTTACTGCAAAAGTATCAATACTAATAAATTAAATATGCCACATTAAAACAAAGTGTGCCATATATTTGCCAAATTTTTAACACAAAATAAATCAAAAAACTAGACTAAAGTAAGAAATAGCCTAGTTTTTTACACTCAATAGTTAAAAATAACCGTATCCTGTAACCTCTAGCAAATTTCTAATACTGTTTATACTCATATTTAATCCTTATTTATCCATTCCAAGCGTCCAGATCGCATAATCTTTATCAACTACTATTTTTGGGTGTGTGTGGAAGTTCAATATCTTTTTATAGAAGAACTGAACAATATCATTCATCTGATTTTCATCTAAAACTTTTGTGATACCACCTGTTAATACTATAGAGTTTAGTGTATCAAGATGAATATTTAAATATGCTTTATGTTGGTGTGAAACTTTATAAAGTACCAGGAAGATTGCCAACTGCATTAAAAGCTTAGTTGACTCTTCCCCTTTTTCATCAAGCATATTTTCCGTTGTATTCAGGTGTGCTAAAAGTTCATATACAAACTCATTATTCTTTGCCGTATGTATTAACGACTCTCTTGATTTATAAACACCAAGCTTTTTAAATACAAGTCGGTCATATTCGTTTTCAGTGATTATATTATCATGAACAAGATCTTTAGAGTAGTGGATGTCTGTCGTTGCCCCACCAATATCTACTACGATAAAAGGATCAGCCACATCCAGTTTTCTATTTATAAGTGGAAGTGATCTGTTTACGATATAAGGTGTTGAATATATCTGATTTGAAGTTATTTCGTAAAGATGTTTAATATCCTCTTTACCCATAATATCGGCTTGATATAGATTAGTAAGATACTCTTTTAACTCATCTTCTCTCATCTTTAGTTTATCATTTATGATATTTGGCAGCACTACAAGATTTGAGATATTATCATTTAAAAATTTATGTTGAGTAGAGCTTCCCACATATACTATATTTGAATAATTTAGCTTATCAAGATAATCTATAAGTTTCTCATCATAAACATTTTTTACACTGTCTATACCACCAACAACTATAACCACATCTAACATCTCAGATGGTACCGGATAGCTTTCAATCTGTGAGTATATAACAGTCTCTATGATATTTATACCTGAATTATATGCAATATTTGAAGCATATTTTAAAGAGAATGATTCCGTAAGTCCAATGATAAGTGTACTTAATCCACCGTTTGCAGAGCTGCATATCTGTATCTCATCTTTGTTGTGCTTTTTTATCTCCTCACCACATTTAAACATAAGATCATCATAGATATCTTTGTCAAAATTTCTAAAGTGGTGAGATATACCGTTTTGATTTGCTACTTTAAAGTATGTACTTCCTACATCTATTAACATTTTGTTCAAATTTTTTCTCCCGATCTTAATTCATTTAGTTTCTCTTTTAATTTTCCTTTTTCAAAAGGATCTTCCATAGTTATAGTCCCATCAGGAAGCTGATAATATAAAACATTGTTTTTACTATAAACATTTGGTACCCCATTTTCAAGACTTTTTTTCTGTGCCTCTCTTACAGCATTATTACCAATTGCCTGAATCATCTCATCTTCATTAAGGTTTTTATCTAATTGCATTCTATATCCTTACAAAATATCTTATATTTTTGCTCATCAAGTACTTTAAAATCTGATGCTATTTTTTCAAATATCTCATCAGAATTGTAATATATACTCCAGTTATTCACTATATCTTTATAACTGTTCCAAAACATATTTTTACTTCTATAATATCTTCGTATTATATCATCTTTAGGAATATGATGTCCACCGTTAAGAACTCTATTTTTTACCCTATTTATATTTGTTTGTGGATTTTCTAAAAAAAGATATATCAAAGATACTTTAAAATTCATCTCTTTAGCTTTTTTAATATACGCAATTAAATATCTGCCCGAAAGTGTTGTCTCTATTACAAATGATTTATCTAAAGAAAGTCTAATTTTAAATTCACTAAAAAATATCTTGCCAGCTTTTATTTTATATTTTGTGATATTATCTTTATCAAGCTCTTTAGCTATCTCATCTGCATTTATAAAATAAAGTTCATTTAGTTTTGCAAAACTTTTAGCAAAGGTAGTTTTGCCACTACCGTTTGCTCCTGAGATGACATATAGAGTTTTCATAATCTAAAGCATCACCCCAATATCATGAATTATTTGGTTTACAACAGAGTTTGGATTCTCCCCCAGATCTATTTTTGACTGCTCATATTTAAAGCTTTTATCGCTTAGCGGTAGTTTACCTTTTTTGTAGATTCTAATATTGCTGCTCTTGTCTCTTACAGTTATAAGCTCATTGTTATTTATAATATGCGGAGAGAACGGCACATCGATGATACCATTCTTTATTGAGTTGAATATCTTTCTCCATAAGGTATCGGCAGGGTCATTGAAGATAGCTTCAAAGATCTCATCAACCTCTCTTTCAAGATTTTCCTCCTCCTCTTCATCTGTAAAGGCAGGGATCCCTTTTAACATATTTAGAGTGTATTGTACATTTGAAACTGCTTGTGCATTGTCCTCTTTAGTTGGTATTCCAAAGGCTTCTGCTCTTGTTTTTGTGATGATCTTATCTGCACCAACCATCTTGGCTATCATAGCACCGGCATCTATTAGGCTGTCTGATTTAAATTTATCCCTTGGGAAAGCACCCATCCATTGGTGGTATACTAAGTGGATCTCTGCGTCACTAACACCGATTTTTTTAGCGTATTTTTCCGCAGCTTTTCTAATAACTTTACCGGTAACAAGGTCTTGGTTTAAACTACCTGTTTGTGAGAAAGATACAGAGAATGATTTTACCCCCTCTTCTAAAGCCAACATCATCTCGGCAATTTGTATAACTATCGTAATACAAGGGGGTACAAGTGTAGCAGTTAAGGGTCCAAATGATTCTCTGTTTATAGGTTCATTTAGTGTTGAGTATTTTGCTACTACTCTTTCCACATGTTTCCAGTATAAAAATGCTTTATCCTGAGGGAAATTCTTTGAGTATGGAAGTATATATGTAATAGGACCCCCCTCTATCTCAAAAGCCCCAGATGCTATAGCCATCTCTACAAGCAGTCTTGCATCAGGAGTACCGTGTCTAAGACTAACTGGTGTATCAAAGTGAGTGATCATCTTTCTTGTGGTTCTGTATCCGTGGTTAATAAGAGGGTAACCGTTTAGAAGATCTGTTTCAGTCTCTTCACTTAGTCTTAACATCTTTGCGGCACTTCCGTAGTCGTTAAGTCTTGTATGTGAGTCAATAGTCATTGGCAACACGTCAACCACAGGTGCAAACTGTTCATAAAGAGAGTGCATCTTATCGTAAGTTGGGAACCCGCCTCTTGGCTGAACTAGAGTTTTACCTTTGTTGGTTTTAAACTTGTGAGAGATAAAAAGATTTTTGCTGGCATTTTTAACAAAATCCTCAACCTCGGATATATTAAAATTATCCACATACTCATTTGAAAGGATTATCTCCCTATCTCTTTGTAATAGATCATTCATTAGCTATTTTCCTTCACGTAATTATCTAGTGTATCCAGACCTTCCATAAGATCAATTTGGTGAAATACCAGATCAAAACCATACTCTTTGAACTTAGGAACGATTTGTGATTCATCACCCTCACCAACACTAAGATTTCCACCAATAACAAACACAACACCCTCTAGCTCATATTTATCTTTTAAGATCATAAGGTCTCTACACCAACCCTCAGCTTCACCGTTAAGTGAAGATATTAAAAGAACTTTTGCATCTGTTTCAATTACTGCATCGATAAACTCTTCAAGATAAGTATTAACCCCAAGATTAAATACCTCATATCCCCTGCTTTGTAAGGAGATATCAATAAGTCGATTCGCAACCACGTGGATGTCGTTACCCACTACACCTGTTACTACTTTCATTTTGCCTCTTATATATTAAATTACGCGATTATATCTAAAAGATATTTAATAATATATCAATTAAAACTAGGTTATAATTTTTATTAAATAAAACAATGGAGAGATTATGAAATCATACACGGCAGATATATGTGACAACCATCCAAATGAGGTACAGGTTGCAGATCCTGTATTTAAATCTTATGGCGGAGTTTCTATGACCCATGGAAGTATCACTACGGTTAAGCTGTTTGAAGACAACAAAGCACTTGTGGAGCTTCTAAGAGATACAAAAGGTCACGGTAAGGTGTGTGTGGTAGATGTACAGGGTGATTATTGTGCCGTTGTGGGTGAAACACTTATGGGTTACGCATATCATAACGGCTGGGAAGGTATTGTCATAAACGGATATGTAAGAGATACACATCAAACAAAACAGATCCCCGTAGGGCTTTGGGCTTTAGGAACTTACCCTTTTAAAAGCCGGAAAAAAGAACAAGGCTTATATGATAAAACATTAAACTTTGCTTCCGTGGAGTTTAGAGTGGGTGAGTTTATATACGCCGATCAGGACGGTATCATAACCATAAAAGAGAATATAGTTTTATAGTAATACCAAAAATATTTTTGGTATTATCTCTCTATAGCTTTTTTAAGTTCATTAACGTCAGTTAAAAACTCTATGTTTTTAACTTTTTGCTTATCTAAAGTTACCAACATAACCTTCTCTTGATGTTTAAAGTTAATAAATTGCTTTGATACCTCTTCCTCATCTATTATTAGAACAGGATATTTATATTTTTCAAGCTTTGGTACTATAAAAAGTGATCTAACAAATGAAGGTGCCGCTGAAAGGTCTATAATAAACTTTGCATCATTATCCTCTAAAAAACTCTTTTTTTGTTTTTCAAGAAACTCGTTTACATTGTGTCCTATATCTTTTGAAAATGCAAATATAAGTTTTTTTGTAGAGTTTTCATTAAAATGTACCGAATCAAACTGATCAAGCAATTCAAACTTTGGTAACGGCTTATTTAAGGAAACTTCACCCAAAAGAGTTGAAGCTAATAGTATTGTAGTTAAAGTTATTTTATTCATAAGCAGAATATTAGCAAAATAAAATTATAGTATACTTATTATAAATCATTAATGGAGTTAATTATGTTTGCAATGTATGACGATGATGGTCTAAGATTTAGGGACACTATCGACAGACTTTACAACCTTCATCAAATCACCCCTTCCGATAAAACACTAAGCGCTACAGATAGAGATGCACAAGGAAGCTTTAAAGAGGCACTAAGTAGCGGTGACAAGATAACACATGAAGCAAAAGAGAAATATAAACAGATAACAAATCTGGATACAACTCATGAGATATTTCATGTACAGGATATTATGAAAACACCTGTAGTTACTATAGATGATTCAAAAACAGTTCAAGAGTGCTACGAGTTAATGCAAGAGCACCAAGTACAACAGCTTCCAATAAGAGCAGACAATGAGCTTCATCTAAAAGGGATGATAACACTACATGATATAGTAGCACTTCTTATGGATAACATCTCATATGCAAGAAGCAATATACATAAACATGTATCTGACATCTATACAAAAGAGATTATAACAACCGATCCTATTTCGGATATAAGAAGAGTAGGGAAAGTTATGAGCGATTTTAACAAAAATGCAATTCCCGTTGTAAACACCGATGATGTTTTAGTGGGGATGGTAACAAAAGCCGATATAGTAAAAGCTATGTCACATATACCACATTTGCAGATGTGGGCATAAATTGAGAGTAAAAGTTTATTATTTTAAATAGTACTTTCAACAGCGATGATCCTAGCTCTCACATTTTTATATGAATGTCTAAATATATGGGATGTTACTCTTTTATCTATGTTAGATTTTGCTACAGCTTTTTTTATATTTCTTGAAAAAGTCATCTCTAAAACATGATGTCGTCTAATGATATCACTTCTTGGGTCTTTTCAAGGAAAGTTTGCTTCTCAAACGCTATTGGCTACTTTTGATACTTTATTCATAGGAAAAATATACTGCCATTTTGTTTCATATTTTGCATTTTGCAAGTGATTTACTATCCAAAATATAAAGTTTATCAAACCCAAAGTCGATATCTTTCACCCTAATATTTAAAACTTCACTCATACGTAAACCACAACCATATGCCCTGACTAAAAGGAGGAAATGCCCTTGGGGTGCATTAGTTTTACCATAAGTTGATAAATTCCAGTCATATTTACAAGAATAGCTTTAACTTCACTTATTGTTAATACAACAGGTATGTGTTTTACCCTCAAGGGGCACCTAGTCTCTCTTGTGCTCTTAGAGCTTGAATATTTTGATCTTTCATAGAAATATTTAATATTTCACGATATAAAAATAAAATAGCATTAAAAGCTTGATTTTATAAATCAAGACTTCGTCGTGTGAGTAGTTGGACTTACCTTTTGAACAGTTGCCAAGTTTGTTAAAAATTGTTCAATCTCACTTTTACCAATATCTTTAGGATGTCGTTTATTATGATGTAATCCCGCAGGTACGAGGACAAAAAGTATATATCTCTTTGCCCAATGCAAATATGCTTGTTCTGTTCTTATACTATAATGTTTAAATCTAATTTTATCTCTCATTATTTCTAATAACTTTTTTGCCATAACAATCTCCAATCTTAAAGTAATATAAAAACCAACATAATGTTGTTTTATTACGATTTATGATAAATATATATACAAAATGTTGTTTTATCAGTTATATACAGTGATAAACTATACATTAAAACTTTATCTAAAAATCAAAAAGAACTTAAAAAATATGAGATATTGCAATATTTTCAAGTCATTTATTTTAGGAATCGCTTACTTAAAGGCTGTAGAGCATTTAAATAAAACAACATTTTTTATGTATGTTTATTTTTCATATTTAAGGGTATTTTATATAAAATGTATACTAATAAATAGTTAGGATACAAGTTTATCTCTAAAAAATATTACAATTTGACATATTTTTTATTAATTCAAAAAAATTATCGTATACTTGTAATTAACTTTAATGATAAGTCATTTTAGATAAAATCACTTTTATATAAAAGGAATAACCTATGTCAAATATTTTAAAAGCAATTATAAATATAGTAAATAATTATCAAGTCAATGTATCAAATATAACAAGTGGAAATAATAGAGCAAATAATATGGGCGAAGGACTTGAATCATATGTCAAGGATGCTTTTTCAGGTACATTTTCAGAACTAGATAAAAAAAAGAAAAAGGAAAAATTCAGAGACAATTTTTCCTACGAAGGTTCCAAAACTAGGATTCCTGATTTAATTTTAAAAAATGGGGATGCGATTGAAATTAAAAAAACAGAAGTTTTGGGAGATTTACAATTAAATAGTTCACATCCTAAAGCTATCTTAAAATCTAGTTACAATATTTCAGATGAATGTAAAAATTGTGAAGAACAACCTTGGGATTATAAAGATATTGTTTATACAATGGGTCATATCCCTAAAGGATTAAAAACATTAAAATCTTTATGGTTCGTGTATGGTACTTGTTATGCTGCAAAAGAAGAAGTTTACAAAGAAATTGAATTAGAAGTTAAAGAAACTTTAAAAACTACTGATAAATTAGATATAGATATTGATTGCAAAGAACTAGGTAAAGTAAAAAATATTGATTCTTTAAAAGTAACATATCTTAGAATTAGAGGTATGTGGGTTATAAAACACCCCTCAAAAATTTATGATGACCTTTATGAACAAACTAATGAAGTATTTAGTTTAGTAGCTATCATTCCAATAGATAAGTACAATAGTTTTCCAAAGGAAGACAGAGATATTATCGAAAGTACAAATTCAGTAACCATTACAGATGAAAAAATATCGGACCCAAATAACGCTGCTAATACAATAAATATAAAACTAGTTCTTTTCAAGGTTACACAATGAATATAATATCTTTATTTTCAGGAGCGGGTGGATTAGATTTAGGATTTGAAAAAGCAGGTTTTAAAACTATTTGGGCAAATGAATATGATAAAGAGATTTGGGAAACATTTGAAAATAATTTTCCAGATACCACTTTAGACAGAAGAAGTATTTCAAATATTCCATCTGATGAAATTCCAGAAACTTTAGGACTAATTGGTGGTCCTCCATGTCAAAGTTGGAGTGAAGCGGGAAAATCAAGAGGTATAGAAGATCATAGAGGTCAATTATTTTTTGAATTTATAAGAGTATTAAGAGATAAAAAGCCTCTGTTTTTCTTAGCTGAAAATGTATCAGGTATGTTGGCTAGTCGCCATAGTGAAGCATTAGAAAATATAAAAAAACACTTTATTGATAGTGGATATAACTTATCATTTAAACTTTTAAATGCTCATGATTATAAAGTACCACAAGATAGAAAAAGAGTTTTTTTTATTGGTTTTAGAAAAGATCTAAATATTACTTTTAAATTTCCAAGAGGATTTTCAAAAAAAAGATTTTTACAAGATGTAATTGATGACTTAAAAGATAATGTATTATCTGCTGGTGATAAAAACTATACAAATGGAGATAAGTGTAAAATAGATAATCACGAATATATGACAGGTGGATTTTCATCAATGTTTATGTCAAGAAATCGAGTAAGATCTTGGAATGAACCATCATTTACAATTCAAGCAGGGGGAAGACATGCACCACTTCATCCACAAGCTCCAAAAATGGAGTTTGTAGAAAAAGATAAAAGAAAATTTGTAGAAGGAAGTGAAAACTTATATAGAAGATTGAGTGTAAGAGAATGTGCAAGAGTACAAACATTTCCCGATAGTCACAAGTTTTATTATAAAAATATAAGTGCTGGTTATAAAATGGTAGGAAATGCGGTACCTCCAAATCTAGCATACTTTTTAGCAAAAAAAATAATTGAAGATTTAAGTAGTATTTATCCTAACAAGACACAGGAATTAACAAGTGTACCTATGTCAAGTAATTCAACTAATTATGATAATACATATATCCCTGATATACAAATTGCTAATTCACAAATGGTACACTTGTAATTCAGTTCAAGCGTTGTGTGTAGAAATAAGCTTCAAATCGAATTTTAGATAAAATGAGTTAAAAATATGAGAAAGACACTTATTATGATAGAAAATATATATTACATGGTTTTTTCTGTTTTACCAACTAAACAAAATC
>JAYEMD010000048.1:0-4727 GCA_034717895.1 Campylobacterota bacterium
CTTGTATTTGGCTTACTGTGTGGTTCCCGTGTCTCATTCCTTATTCTAGCTTTTTAGAAATTTGTAGAAGCTAAAGCCTTGCACTAAAGTGCATAGTTTTTAACTAGCGTGTTTGGAACAATAAAAGAAGATAAATCTTTGGAACATCTGAATATTGTATTTATGACAACAGAAGCAACAAAAGAGCATTTTACGGAAGCTATAAAATTAGGCGCAACACACTTTTTAAGGAAGCCTCTGCAAAAAGAGGTATTTACAACAACCATAAATAAAGTTATGCATGATATTGAAAACAAAAAAGTTATATTAAATCATGAAGAAAAAATAGATTTTTTAAAACAACTAAGTCAAACAAACATCTCAATGGAGATCTTAGAAGATTATATCTCTATAGAACACAATGGTGTTTTTGTTGAGATACCCATAAATAGAGCTACTTTTTTCAAAAAACAATAATACTATATATCTATTATATAAATATAGTAACTCTTTTTTTTCATAAAAAATAATTTAAAAATAATGATTATACTATTGCTATTTTATAAGTGCAGTAAAGATTACAAAATAGTTACAAAACAATTATAATGATGAATAGACAAGTTTTTAATATAGATTAAAATCACATAGTTTTTTAAAGTACTTTTTAATATGGCATTATAACATAATTAGATTGTAAAACTTATTCTTTTTTATTTTATACTCCAAAGTAAAAAAGTACTAATAATACTAAAAACTCATAAGGAGGAAATAAGATATTACTCCGAAAGCTACCCCAACTCCATCTGCAAATATATCTAAGAACGAAAATTCACGATTTGGTAAAAAATATTGCACAAGTTCTATTTGAAACCCAAAAATAAACAATAACAAAACTTTTTTTACAACATCAAGTTTTGCATAGCCTAAAGAGAGTGTCATATACAGAATAAAAAATGCAATAAAATGATTTGCCTTGTCCCATGAGTTTTGGATAGGTTTAATATCCAGTGAAGTTGTAGCTAGATATTCTATAGATATCAAACATATAAAAAAAGATATCGCAAAAAATTTTGACATTTTATCTATATACTATTAACACAATTCTTATTGTAATTAAACATTCAAAATGGGACATTATTTTAAACACTTCTTCTCTTTTCCATCATCTTCTGTTTTTTCTTAATACCTGTAAATATCATATAAAAAAGTACAAACATTAAAACAAATCCTACTGCAGCTACAAGTGGGGCGATACTATTCTGATTGTAATTGATGATATCTATAAGCATATATCCAATACTACTAAAAAGTATCTGCAATAGAACTAAAAAAAATACTGTCTTTTTTACACGTCCTTCAAAAAACTTCACAAGTATATGATGTAGATGCGTTTTATCTGGACTAAATGGAGACTTACCTCTTCGAATACGTCGTATCATCACTATAAGTGTGTCTAGTATAGGTATGGCAGCAAGATAAAGTATCACTATAGGGTGAATATAATCTAAACTAAGAACGGCAAGTATACTTATGATAAATCCAAGAGATAAGCTCCCACTATCTCCCATAAAGACTTTTGCTGGATGCCAGTTTAAAAACATAAAGCCAACAACACCGGCAATAGTAAAAAGTGAAAGTGTTATCATTAAACTATTACTATACTCATAACCTATATATCCAAAAAAGCCTACTATCACTACAGATATACTACTCGAAAGCCCGTCTATACCATCGATGAGATTCAGAGCATTAGTAAAGCCGGCAAGTGCAAACATAGTAAAAAGTAGTGCAAAAAGAGGATAAAGTGATATCTCATACCCAAACCATACCCCAAAAGTATCTATCGTAGTACCATAAAGCCACATCAAAAAAGTAGCTACAAATATCACTATAAATTTTAATCTAGCAGATACTTCATCTCTATCATCAAGTATACCTACACTAAGCACCATAGAAATAGAGACAAATATATATAAGTTTTCTATAAATATATTATACTCATAAACAAATACACCTAATAGTGTAGCAACTATAAAACCTGCTCCCGCACCTCTAGGGATGATATTACAGTGGTGACTTCTATCATTTGGAACGTCCAGAAACTTTAGTTTAGCAGCAAACATCATAATTAGTTTTATTAGTAAGTATGAGATAATGGTGATTGATATTAGTTTTATTATTAACATGATTTTATTTTACACTTTTTTGTATTTAGTTTCGATTTTATGATAAGGTTTCATTTTTATTTTTTAAAAATAGTGTAGGATGTGCTGGCATCCATCCTTTAGCTAAAAGAGCAGTATCAAACTCTTTACTCTTCCAATATCTAAGTACCTTATTAGTATCACTTTTAGGTGTATATACAAGATCTCCATATACTCCATCTAGTGACTTATCACTCTTAAAAACTTTTGCAACTTCTTCTATGATACTTTCAGTAGCGTATATATCATCACTATGTAAAAAAGCTACTATATCACCTGTAGCTAATGATACTCCACGGTTTAGTCCATCGTAGATACCTTTGTCTTTTTCACTTACAAACTTACTTATCTTATCTCCATAGCTTTGTATCACTTCTATAGTACCATCACTACTAGCTCCATCTACTACTATATATTCTATATCTTTATAAGTTTGCGATATTACTGAATCTATAGCATCTTTTATTGTTTCTTTGTTGTTCCATACGGATGTTATTATTGATATTTTTGGTTTATTCACTTATATCTCCATTATTAAAAAAGCTCATCACTTTCTCTTCTATATCTTTTGTTTCAGGAAGTAGTCCTTTGTAGTCTTGAGGAAGTGTTTCTGTTATAGTATATATAGCTACACCTATTGGCTGATTGCTATCTTTTAGGGCATACTCTACTGTAGTTATTTTTTTCTCTTTACATATTATGATACCAATAGAGGGATTTTCATCTTGTAGTTTTATAGTATCATTTAAAGCTGCTAAATAAAAATTCATTTTTCCTGCATATTCAGGTATAGAGAATGTTAAATTATTAATTTTAAATTCTGAATTGTTCATTTATTTCCTTGGCTAGTTTTTGCTATTGAAGTTAATAGTTTGATTATTTCTTCTATATCTTTTAATAAACTTTGTGTATATTCATCATTTATATTTAGATAATCTGTTTTTATTAATAGGTCTATCCAATACTTACTTTCTCTTGCTTCCTTACTTGCAATAGCCATTTTCGCTATGAAATCTGCTTTGATCTGACCAGCTTGTGCTTCATTTATATTTGTCCTCGTTCCTGCGGGATTGCATGCTCCAACAGAAGTACCACTTCTTAATAATTGCTTAGATAATACATACTCTTTTTTCTTGTCACAAAGGTACTTGTATAGCTTCACAATTCTAACAGCAAAACTAAATGATTTATCTAAAATAATATTATCTTGCTTCATGCTATTTTCTTCTTATTAAAAATTAAACATTCAAAATTTAACATTGATCTAGTCCAACTAATTTCTCCAACCAATGGTTGGAGATTTCTCGCACAGTATGTACGAGTTTTTTTAAAATTTATCATTAAGAATTTAACATTTAAAATTATTTTAACACCCCATCCTAATGCTTCTTGCTTTTCAACTATAGATCTTCCTATATCCCAATATCCCAATACAAAACTACCAACTCTTTATTTACAGCTTTTAGTGCCTCATACTGACTTGATAATATCTTTTGTTTTATATCTTTTACGAAACTGTTAAATTCACTTTTATTTATATCTTTCATATTTCTATCCTACTACACTCTACCCGCTAATCAATACTTACTAAAAATTGACTTTTTTCCTTTTTTTTTATCTAATTTATCTAGAATCCCCCAATAATTCTTTATCTGAAATAGGGTAAAGCTTGGGGTCATTTTAATTCATAATTCAAAATTAGCTAACAATTGACCTCTGACCCTCCTATATTTAGTAGTTCACAATCATATAATTTGAATTTTCCATCTACACTTATAATCTTATACTTTTTACTAATAGCTTGAGATATGATAATTCTGTCAAATGGGTCACGATGATGAAAAGGCAATGTTCCCAATAATAACGCACTACTTGCATCAAAATCCAAAACATCTATACCCATTTCATCTAATATCATTACAATATCTCCATCAAATTCTAAATTTCCAATTGATTTTTTTATCATAATCTCTGCAATGCTTAATGAACTTAGGTATATATTATTATCTGTATTTTTTATATATTCTAGATGTTTTGAATTAACTTTTTTAAGATCTGCTGCTAACCATAAAAATATATGAGTATCTATAATGATATTCATATTTTAGTTCCATAAAACATCTCATTTATCTCTTCTACTTCATCATCAAAATCATCTGGTATATTCACCTTTCCCTCTAGTTGTCCAAATTTTCTAATCTTTTTTTCTTCTTCATATGGTACTAACATCGCTACTTTTTTATGCTTTTTACCATACTCAATGACAAACTTTTCTCCAAAATTTTGTACTTGTTCCAAAATAGATGATAAGTCTGATTTAAATTTTCCTACTTGTATTGACTGCATTAGACTACCCCTCCCATATAATTTATTAATTATATCTATATTGATGACAAGTTGTCAAGTTTTAAAATTATCCCAAATCCTGACATAGGATTATAAATTTATAAAATTTACTTATATCACTGATTTATCTAAACTAAATTGCATATAAATTTAAACTTTTTTGGAAAATTATCTAATAGTAGTAAAATATTTCATAGT
>JAYEMD010000049.1:0-4725 GCA_034717895.1 Campylobacterota bacterium
AAATGATTACATTTTAGAATTTAATTATGAATATAATAAGCTATTTAGAGATAAAAAGTTAGAATACATGAATAAAAATAATATTATAAATATGTTTTTATCTAAAAAAATATCTGATAATGTACTTGTTTATTTAGGGGGTCGTGCTATGTTTCAACAATTTAATACTGATATTCCCTACCTTTATAATCAATATTCACAGACACAATTCGACAAAAAATACGGCTTTGCACAGTTGGGTTTAATATATAGTTTTTAGGATAATAATGGAAAACATTTATAATAAAGTGATAAGTCAAAAGTATAGTGTGATATATATAACTGATGATGAAATAAAAGAACTTCAACAAGCAGATGGGAAAAAAATGGCAATATTCATTGATGAGAACTTAATAGAAAAAAAAATGGATCTATTAGATGCATATATTCTTTCTAGTCAAGAAGTTAGAGTATATAAATTAAATATAGATGAAATTGAAAAATTTAAGGAGTTAAGTAGATGAGATTAATTTTTAGTTTATTTATTATTATAAGTTGTTCACTGGCAGTTGACGTTAGTTTGGAAGATATTCAAAAATATAAAAATATGTTAAGTCAAAATAATAATATAAAGTATCCATCATATGATGTAGATGTTCAACAACCTCAAAATAACATAGATGAAGATAATGAAGATATGTTAGAAAATAAAGATGATTTATTGATTGATGACTTTATTAAAGATAAAAAAAATGAAGAAATTACTAATATATTTAGATATGAGTATGGAAAAAATATATTAAAAAGATACGGTGATAATTTTTTCAAAAATAAAAACTTGCAAAATGCACTCTCTACTCCAACATCAGATAATTATTTATTAAACAACGGTGATACTATATTTATCAATATTTTTAATGCAAATAAAAATAATACCTATGAGCTAAATATTGATAATAACAGTAATATAAATATACCAAATATAGGGCTTCTAAAAGTCGGATTTTTAAGTTTTGCCGATGCTAAGAAGCATATAGTAAAAAATATAAAGAGATCACTCCCTTCAACTGACGTAATAGTAGATATATCAAAATACAGTACTATTCAAGTTATAGTAACAGGAAATGTTGAAGTTCCCGGCATCTATAATTTAAGTTCTTTTTCTTCAATAAAGGATGCATTATTGGTTGCAAATGGAGTATTAGAGATAGGAAGTTATAGGGATATAAGTGTTATAAGATCAGGTAAAAAGATACATAATTTTGACCTTTACAAACTTTTACATGATCCAATAAACGGATCAGATATCTTACTAAGAGATTCAGATATAGTAAGTGTAAACTTCTCTAAAAAAACAATAGTTTTAGACGGAAAAGTAAAATATCCTGCTATTTATGAACTTAAAGATAATGAATCTTTTAAAGATCTTATGAAATATAGTGGCGGTTTTGGATTTGATGCTACAAAAAAGAGTATCAGGGTTACGAGATATGATGAAGAAAAAAACTTAAAAACATTTATTTTAGATAAAAACAGTTTTTTTTCATTAAAGCCTCAAGAGGGTGATAAGATTGAAGTTTTTAACAATATAGAGTTAAAAGAGAAAGAGTATATCTATGTACATGGTAAAGTATTGAATGAAGGTACTAAATATACTTATTATAAGGGAATGACACTAAAAGAGTTATTTGAAAGTGTTACGTTTAGGAGTGAAATAGTTGAAGATACAAATGACACTACAGAGTCTATTAGTGATGAACCAAATAACAATAAGATTAAGAGAGAAGCTTTATTTGTTGATAAAAAGAAAATTAAAGTAGTTAGAAACAATGATGATAAGAAAAGGTCTTTTATTGTTTCTTTAGATGATAAATTTATTTTAAAAGCTTTTGACAGTGTTGAGTTTTTTAATTATTTTGATACTAATATAAATAAAACAGCAACCGTTAAGGGTGAAGTATATAAGGAAGGTGAAATATATATTGATGATGATATGACAATCAATAAATTTTTGGCACTTTCCGGAGGACTTAAAAAAACTGCATATGATAAAGAGTTTGAACTAGTAAGGTTTGAACTAAAGAATGGAAAAAGAGAATTTGAAATAAAAAAATTAAATTTGAAAGAGGCTTTGTCAAGTAATTTTAAAATAAAAGATGGTGATGTTATAACAATATTTAAGATACCGTCATGGGATGATGGATATGAGGTTACTATAAAAGGTGAAGTTAAATTTCCCGGTCGATACACCATAAAAAAAGGTGATAAATTATATGATCTAATATCTAGAGCAGGTGGATATACTAAAGATGCGTTTTTAGAGGGAGCTTTATTTACAAGAGAGTCGATAAAAGAAAATGAAAATAGAAGATTAAAAGAATCTATGTATAAAATAAAACGGCAACTTGCATTTAGTTCTGCAAATGGTAGAGAAGCCGGTGTAGAAGATAAGAGTTTAAATGATCTTACAGGACTTATCGAGCTTTTAAACAAACAAGTCAGTGAGTATGAAGCTCTTGGGAGATTGACGGTAGAATTGAATAATGATTTAGATAGTTTTAAAGTTTCAAACTACAATATTAGGTTAGAAGATAGGGATACGCTGATAATACCTCATATAAACGATACGGTTGCCGTATATGGTGAAGTGACAAATCCGAATAGTTTTATTTATAATAAAGAGTTAACAAGTTCTGATTATTTACAAAAAGCAGGAGGAGTTACTCAAAGGGCAGATGAAAACTCTATATATGTTGTTCTAGCCAACGGTGAAGCAAAAAAGCTTGATGGCGGGTATCTGTTTTCATATTCTCAAAGTGTACCAAAAGGTTCTGCTATAATTGTTCCAATGAGAGTTAATGAAGTGTCTAATTTACTTCTGTGGAAAGATATATCTCAGGTACTTTACCAGCTAGCTATAACTGCTGCTTCTTTAGAGACTGTAGGTGCATTGTAGTGAATTGCAATAAATTACCACAACATATTGCAATTATTATGGATGGAAATGGTAGATGGGCTAAACAAAAAGGATTAAAAAGAACTGCCGGACATGAAGAGGGTGCAAAAACAGTGAGGGAAATTACAACTTTTTGTAGTAACTTAGGTATAAAATATCTTACACTTTACGCATTTAGCACCGAAAATTGGAATCGTCCTAAGCTAGAGATTGAGTTTTTAATGAAACTTCTTAAACGTTATTTTGAAAAAGAACTTGATACATATCTAAAAAATAATATAAGATTCCAATATATAGGAGATATTAGCAAGTTTAGTAAGGAACTTCAAAAAACCATACAAAATACGGTAAATAAAACAAAACACTTAACCGGGATGATTCAAACAATAGCTTTAAACTACGGAAGTAGAGATGAGATGGTTCGTGCCGTAAAAGCTATAAAAAATGAAGGTATAGATATCTCAGAAGAAAATATCTCTAAAAATTTGGATACATCAGGTTTTCCCGATGTTGACTTACTTGTTAGAACAAGCGGTGAGATAAGACTATCTAATTTTTTACTTTGGCAGAGTGCATATGCGGAGTTGCATTTTACTAAAACATTGTGGCCTGATTTTAAAACAGAAGAGTTAGAAGATATAATTGACTCTTATATTAAAAGAGAAAGAAGATACGGCAGGGTATAGTTTTGCCTGAAAATTTAGAAGGAAATTTATGAATAACTCTATACAAGATATACAAATGAACAGATTTGAAGAGGATGAGATTGATCTAAAAGAATTATTTAATACAATATGGACTCATAAAAATAAGATCATAATTTTTACAACTATTGTTACAGTGTTTACTATTATATACTCTCTTACACTCCCAAATAAATACAAATCAACTATTATATTTGAACAGCAAGGTTTAGAATCATCTAGAAATATCTCAGGTGGTTTATCATCACTTGCCGGACTTGGAGGTATATCGCTAGGAGGTTCAGGAAGTGAAAATATTGGTGCTAAAATAGAATTGATATTGAAAGATTATCGATTTAATGAAAAAATAGTTAAAGAGTATAATCTTCACAGCTTGTTAAATAGTGAAAGTTTTGATAAAGAATATATTTTTACAAAAGATATTAGATTTTTTTATGATCTGATTAACAGGAGAGAAACAAAAGAAGATAAGCTTGAAGATGAAGTTATTAAAGATACCGTTAAGTTATTAACTAAAAATATAATAGGATTTAATATATCAAAGAAAGAGGGCTTTTTTAATTTATCTGCTGAACATTACAATAAAAAGTTTACAAAAAAGGTAGTTGATATTTATCTAAAAGAGTTAGTAAGTGAATTAAAACAAAGAGATATGCAAACCTTGGAAAAACAATTAAGATTTTATAATGAAGAACTATCAAAAACTTCAGAGTTAGAGTTAAAAACACAGATTAGTTCACAAGTTTCTTCTCTTTTAAAAAAGAAAGTACTTTCAAATGTAAATGAATTATATATGTTTGATGTTATTGTTCAGTCAAGAGAACCCTTTATAGATGAAAAATCCGGTCCTAAAAGAGCTTTAATAGTAGTAGTTTCTTTTGTAACTTCAATTATTTTAGGTATCTTTGGTGTTTTTTTTAGAGAGATGTTAAATTCTAAAGATTCTGAAGAAAGATAGTTATGTGTGGAATAGTTGGATATATAGGAAGTAAAGATACAAGCAAAATTCTAATAGAGGGTTTAAAAGAACTTGAATACAGAGGTTATGACAGTGCAGGTATAGCAATACTTCAAGATAATGATATT
>JAYEMD010000050.1:0-2230 GCA_034717895.1 Campylobacterota bacterium
GATGGCAGATATTACTGATATCAAATCGATTGTTTATACAGAAAAAACTATTGAGCTTCAAGAAAACGGTGTAATAGTTGTACAAACTACTCCAAGAATGACTAAAAATAGTTTAAAAGAAGTGTTCAAAGAGTACTTTGGTGTTACACCGACAAAAGTTAACTCTTTAAGACAAGAGGGTAAAGTAAAAAGATTTAGAGGAAGATTAGGTGCTAGACCTGACTTTAAAAAATTCTATGTAACATTACCAGAAGGCGCTGAAATAGCGAACCTTTCAGCTTAATAAGGGAGTAAAGAATGGCAATTAAAAAATTTAGACCAATTACACCTGCTAGAAGATTTATGTCTGTTATGGATTCAGCTGATATTACTTCAAAACCAACAGTAAGATCTCTTTTAACAAGAGTAAAAGCTACTGCAGGTAGAAATAATAACGGTAGAATCACTTCAAGACACAGAGAAGCTGGTGCAAAGAAATTATATAGAATTATTGATTTTAAAAGAAACAAGTTAAACGTTCCTGGAACTGTTGCAACTGTTGAGTACGATCCGTACAGAAACTGTAGAATTTGTTTAATTAACTATGCAGACGGTGATAAGAGATATATCATCCAACCATCTGGATTAAAAGTTGGAGCTACAATAGCTGCTGCTGAGTCTGGACTAGATATCCTTCCTGGTAATGCAATGTTACTTGCAAATATCCCTGTTGGTACAATGGTTCACAATATCGAGCTTAAGCCTGGTAAAGGTGGACAAATAGCTAGATCAGCTGGTGGATATGCACAAGTTATGGGTAGAGAAGATAAATATATCATTTTAAGACTTCCTTCTGGTGAGATGAGAAAGATCCTTGGAGCTTGTATGGCTACAATAGGTATCGTTGGTAATGAAGATTTCTCTAACATGGTTGTTGGTAAAGCAGGACGTCAAAGACATCTAGGTATTAGACCTCAAACAAGAGGTAGTGCTATGAACCCAATCGATCACCCACACGGTGGTGGTGAAGGTAAAACTAACTCTGGTAGACATCCTGTTACACCATGGGGTATGCCAACTAAAGGTTATAAAACTAGAAAGAAAAAAGCTAGTGATAAACTAATCATTTCAAGAAGAAAGAAATAAGGGTATAAAATGGCAAGAAGTATAAAAAAAGGTCCATTTGTTGATGCTCACTTAGCTAAGAAAGTTACTAAAGCTATTGAGAGCGGTGACAAGAAGCCAATTAAAACTTGGTCAAGAAGAAGTATGGTTTTACCAGATATGATAGGTCTTACATTTAACGTACATAACGGAAGAAGTTTCGTACCGGTTATGATCACTGAAAATCATATCGGATACAAACTTGGTGAATTTGCACCTACTAGAACTTTTAAAGGTCATAAAGGTTCAGTACAAAGAAAGGTTGGATAATGGGTAAAGCTACATTAAAATTTATTAGACTTTCTCCGATTAAGGCTAGACTTATTGCAAGAGAAGTTCAAGGTATGAATGCAGAAGTTGCTATCGCATCTTTAGAGTTCACTCCAAACAAAGCTGCCGGTATCATCGCTAAAGTTATAACTTCAGCGGTAGCAAATGCTGGTTTAGAGCCGGAAGAAGCTATGGTAGCAAGTTGTAGAGTTGACAAAGGTCCTGTATTAAAGAGATATACTCCAAGAGCAAGAGGTAGTGCGTCTCCAAAACATAGACCAACTGCACATATCTATGTTGAAGTTAAAGCAATAGAAGGAGATAAGTAATGGGTCAAAAAGTAAATCCAATAGGACTAAGATTAGGTATCAACAGAAACTGGGAGTCTAGATGGTTCCCTAACCTTTCAAAAATGCCTGAGAACGTAGCGGAAGATGATAAAATCAGAAAATTCGTTAAAAAAGAACTTTACTATGCAGGTATTGCTCAAACTATTATAGAAAGAACAACTAAAAAAGTTAGAGTTACTATCGTTGCGGCACGTCCAGGTATCATTATCGGTAAAAAAGGTGCAGACGTAGAGAAACTAAAAAACAATCTTAACAAACTTGTTGGTAAAGAGATTGCTGTTAACATTAAAGAAGAGAGAAAACCTTTCACTTCTGCTCAGTTAGCTGCAGAGAACATTGCTCAACAACTTGAAAGAAGAGTTGCATTTAGAAGAGCTATGAAAAGAGTTATGCAAAATGCAATCAAAGCTGGTGCTAAAGGTATTAAAGTTTCTGTATCTGGTAGACTTGGTGGAGCTGAAATGGCA
>JAYEMD010000050.1:2240-4708 GCA_034717895.1 Campylobacterota bacterium
TTTACATACATTAAGAGCTAGAATCGATTACGGTTTTGCTGAAGGTCACACTACTTACGGTTGTATCGGTATTAAAGTTTGGATATTTAAAGGTGAGGTTCTTGCAAAAGGTATCCCTGCTGAATCAACTGCTGATGACAAAAAGTCAAAAAGACCAAGAAAAAGAGGTAAATAATTATGTTAATGCCTAAAAGAACAAAATACAGAAAACAAATGAAGGGTAGAAACAGAGGTAAGTCTGGAAGAGCTAACACTCTTGCTTACGGTGACTTCGGTTTAAAAGCTTTAGAATTAAATAGAATAGACGCTAGACAAATTGAAGCTGCCAGAATCTCTATGACTAGAAAAATGAACAGACAAGGTAAAGTTTGGATCATGGTATTCCCTGACAAGCCGTTAACTCAAAGACCACTAGAAGTGAGAATGGGTAAAGGTAAAGGTCCAGTTGATAGATACGTTATGAACATTAAGCCAGGTAAAGTTTGTTTTGAGATTGCAGGTGTAGATGAAGATACGGCAAGAGCTGCATTAAAACTAGCACAAAGTAAACTTCCTTTTAAAACAAAGATAATTACAGCAGAGGGTGAAAATGAATTATTCTGATATTAACGGAAAAAGTTTACAAGAGTTAAACGAGCTATTAAAAGAGAAAAAGGTGCTGCTTTTTGAACTTAAATTAAAGTTAAAAACTATGCAATTAACTAACACTAATGAATTACAAGCTGTAAAAAAAGATATAGCTAAGATTCAAACTGCAATAACTGCAGCTAAGTAAGTGAAGGATTGATATATGACACATAAAAGAGAAATCCAAGGTGTAGTGGTAAAAATATCTGGAGATAAGACTGCTTCTGTTCTAGTAACAAGAAAAGTTTTACACCCTAAATACCACAAGACTGTAAAAAGATTTAAAAAATACTTAGTACATGACGAAAGAAATGAACTAAATGTAGGTGATACGGTTGTAGCTGTTGAGTGTAGACCATTATCAAAAACTAAATCTTTTAGATTAAAGACAATAGTTGCTACAGGAGTTAAATAATGATTCAAAGTTTTTCAAGATTAAACGTAGCAGATAACACAGGTGCTAAAGAGATCATGTGTATCAAGGTTCTTGGCGGATCAAAAAGAAGATACGCAACTGTTGGTGATGTAATTGTTGCTTCAGTTAAAAAAGCTTTACCAACTGGTAAAGTTAAAAGAGGAGCTGTTGTAAAAGCTGTTATCGTTAGAACTCATAAAGAGGTTCAAAGAGAAAATGGTTCTTTAATCAGATTCGACGATAATGCTGCAGTTATTCTAGATACTAAAAAAGAGCCAATCGGAACTAGAATTTTTGGACCTGTAGCTAGAGAAGTTAGATACGCAGGTTTTATGAAAATTGTTTCACTTGCTCCGGAGGTATTATAATGGCTATTAAGTATAAGATTAAAAAAGGTGATAACGTAAAAATTATTGCTGGTGATGATAAAGGTAAAACTGGTGAGGTTTTAGCTGTTCTTCCAAAAGATGGAAAAGTTATCGTTAAAGATTGTAAAATTGCTAAAAAAACAGTTAAACCGTCTGAGCAAAACAAAGATGGTGGATTTGTTAATAAAGAGATGCCAATAGATATCTCTAATGTAGCAAAAGTAGAAGGTGAATAATTATGGCTGCTAGATTATTAGAAAGATATAATAGTGAGATTAAACCGGCTTTAGAAGCTGAGTTCCCTCAAAACAAAATGTTAACTCCAAAGTTAGAAAAAGTTTCTATCTCTGTAGGTACCGGTTTTGCTATGAAAGATAGTAAATTAATGCAAAACATTAATGATACTATCTCTTTAATCGCAGGACAAAAAGCTGTAACTGTAAAGTCTAAAAAATCAGTTGCCGGATTTAAAGTAAGAGAAGATATGCCTGTAGGTGTTAAAGTAACACTTAGAGGTGAAAGAATGTATGAATTCTTAGACAAATTATGTTCTATTGCACTTCCAAGAGTTAAAGACTTTAGAGGTCTTAACAGAAACGGTTTTGACGGTGCTGGTAACTATAACTTCGGTCTTGATGAGCAGTTAATGTTCCCGGAAGTTGAGTTTGACAACATTATACAAACACACGGTATGAATATCTCTATTGCTACATCTACTTCAAGTGATGAGCAGGCATTCAGATTATTAGAGTTAGTAGGAATTCCATTTACTAAAGGGAGAGAATAATGGCAAAGAAGTCAATGATTGCAAAGCAACAAAGAGAACCTAAGTTCTCTTCTAGAGCTTATACAAGATGTTCAATTTGTGGAAGACCAAAATCAGTTTATAGAGATTTTGGTATATGTAGAATTTGTTTAAGAAAAATGGCTAACGAAGGTTTATTACCTGGTGTTAGAAAAGCTAGTTGGTAAGAAAAGGAAAAGCCCATGATGAATGATTTAATCGCAGACGCTTTAACTAGAGTTAGAAATGCAGCAATGAGAAAGTTAGATACAAC